>NZ_LWGF01000400.1:0-359 GCF_001635355.1 Oleiphilus sp. HI0125 | reverse complement strand
CTAGGCCACGTACTAATTTAGGATTCACTACATAGCGAATACCTAAACCATCCAAAAATGCCGTTAATTCTGCAAAGTGCTTTTTCGAATCTTCACCGAAGAAGTCTGTGAGAACAGGCGCCTGCTCAAGTATTTTTTGAGTCTGCTCAGACTTTGAATCCAAAATTCTCAATGGATTTGTATCAAGACGGCGAACACTATCTTCATCAAGCTGGTCTTTGAAATCAGATAAATAAACCACAAGAGCAGATTTGAATGCCGAACGCTCTTCGGGCAAACCTAAGGAGTTAATCTGAAGCTCTACCGAGTCACGGATTCCTAGTTTTTTCCATAATTGATCTGTCAACGCAATAAGTTCT
>NZ_LWGF01000399.1:0-672 GCF_001635355.1 Oleiphilus sp. HI0125 | reverse complement strand
ACGAAACATCATTCGCCATAACCTCATAACGTTTACCGAGAACGGTATAATTTTTTTGATTTCCTTGGCGACTAAGCGGCTCCCATTTGGGCTGAACCAACCGTACCCTGGATACATCGAACTCCCCTTGAGGCTCTACATCCTGATCAATTTTATATTGACGCTCTGGCTTTGTTGTACACGCAGCCGCTAACACTAAGAATAATACGATAGAACCAAGACGGAGGAACTCTCGCATTAAAACGACTCAGCTAATTGAAATACAGCCATTGCATATAAATGGCTATGGTTGTAGCGCGTAATCACATAAAAATTGTGGAAGGTAAGCCATGTCTCGTCACCACCAACAGCAACTAAATCGAGCAGTTTAATCGCTTCTTCGTTTGAGATGTCCGAATCGGCCGAATAACCAGCATCACGTAAGTCTTTCATGACATATTTCGGTTTAAGCTTGTCATGTAACAGACCCTCATAATCAACACCATTTAACGACACCTGTTTAGCGACAGGTTGATCCGATTTCCATTTATGGCGTTTAAAATAATTGGCAACACTACCAATGGCATCAATCGGGTTATTTAAAATATCCACGACACCATCGCCATCAAAATCAACAGCATAATGGCGATAGCTACTGGAAATGAATTGACCATACCCCATGGCACCCGCGTA
>NZ_LWGF01000398.1:0-348 GCF_001635355.1 Oleiphilus sp. HI0125 | reverse complement strand
TGCGGCAGACCATGCTAGCGACAATCCATCAAATGTACTCGTTCCACGACCAACCTCATCCATTAGAACCAGACTATTGCTAGTCGCGTTATTAAGGATGTTCGCAGTTTCCGTCATCTCCACCATGAAAGTAGAACGGCCACCTGCGGTGTCATCGGCACTTCCCATGCGTGTAAATATTTGATCGATAGGGCCAAAAGTTGCCGAGTTAGCTGGTACATAAGCGCCTGAATAAGCCATTAGAGCGATGATCGCTACTTGGCGCATGTAGGTAGATTTACCACCCATATTAGGCCCAGTTATCACGAGCATCTCNCTCTTATTATTCATAACAACATCATTTGGCAC
>NZ_LWGF01000397.1:0-358 GCF_001635355.1 Oleiphilus sp. HI0125 | reverse complement strand
CAGCTTATTTCGCGGCTTTAAATGCTGACCACATGCGTGAACCTGCGCGGTCATAACGCGGGCCATTAATCGGTGCAGGGAAGAGTTTGTCGAGCACCGCTTGTGGTGGGTAGATTGATTCATCCTCTAAGATTTCAGGATCGATAAATTCTTTTGATGCCGGTATCGCATTCGGGTACCACACATAATTAGTGATATCCGCCATAACCTTTGGATCGATCAAGTAGTTAATCAGTGCGTGAGCGTTATCTACGTTGGGTGCATCTTTAGGGATCAGCATTAAGTCAAACCAAATGGCAGCGCCTTCTTTAGGAATGATATAAGCGATTTCAACACCATTTTCTGCTTCTGAAGCGCG
>NZ_LWGF01000396.1:0-585 GCF_001635355.1 Oleiphilus sp. HI0125 | reverse complement strand
ACATGATGAACATGGATATTCCGCCAATAACGAAATTGACAAGCACGTCGGAGGAAACTTTATAGATACCTTTTTCGGAAAGTGTAATAACTAACTTAAAAAAGCCTTCGCCGAGAATGATAAGTGTGAGTAGAGAGAAGCGTTCCGCCATATGACCGAGTCGAGGAGCAAAACGTTCATGGCGTAGTACAGAGACTTTCGGAATCATGTAAAGCGTTTGCGTGGCAACCAGAGCCGCCGCAAAGGCCCAGAAAGCATAGGGTTTTGGCAGAAATGCCGTAATGGCAAATATAATGGCGAAACTTGATAAGTTTCGGATCTGCTCATTGCACATCGAGTGTGTTTCTGAATTGTTTCGCCGAGCTCTTACATATAGCATGGCGAGCATTGCTCGATTCGCGGCAAATCCCAGTGCAAAGAAAGCCCATCCTTTCCCTTCAATTGCGGGTATCGCTGCGGCCATAAACATCAATGTACAGATCATTACTGACATAATGATACGATGCCAAATATCCGTGCTGACATAAATAGAGTTGAAAATACTGAGCTCACCCCAGGCATACCACAATGCAATGAAGATTCCAC
>NZ_LWGF01000395.1:0-8626 GCF_001635355.1 Oleiphilus sp. HI0125 | reverse complement strand
AGAGCGTCAGTTAGACATGGCGAGCCAGGCGGAGATGGTGGGTATGACCTTGTTACGTAACCGCGTGACAGAGGAAGAGATCGCCGAGACGGTTTCGAAATGGACAGGGATTCCTGTTTCGAAAATGCTAGAAGGCGAGAAAGAAAAGCTATTACGTATGGAAGATGCTTTGCATGAGCGCGTGATAGGGCAGCAAGAAGCGGTTAATGCGGTTGCTGATGCGGTACGTCGTTCTCGCGCAGGTTTGTCTGATCCGAATCGACCGAATGGTTCTTTCCTATTCCTTGGGCCAACAGGCGTGGGTAAGACTGAGTTGTGCAAGTCTTTGGCAAACTTCTTGTTTGATACTGAAGAAGCAATGGTTCGTATCGATATGTCTGAGTTTATGGAGAAGCACTCGGTCGCGCGATTAATCGGTGCTCCTCCTGGTTACGTGGGCTATGAAGAAGGTGGTTACCTCACTGAGGCGGTACGACGAAAACCTTATTCGGTATTGTTGTTGGATGAGGTGGAAAAGGCGCATCCAGATGTATTCAATATCCTATTGCAGGTACTTGAAGACGGGCGCTTGACCGATGGGCAGGGACGAACGGTTGATTTTCGTAACACGGTGATTGTGATGACTTCGAATCTTGGTTCAGATGTCATTCAGGCGAAAAGTTCAGGATATGTAGAAGCGAAGTATGATGAAATCAAAGATGCTGTGATGGAATCAGTTGCTGCGCACTTTAGACCTGAATTTATAAATCGTATTGATGAAGTCGTGGTTTTCCATGCTTTGGCAGCTGATCAAATTCAGGGGATTGCGAAAATTCAGTTGGCAAACTTAGAGGCTCGACTGAGAGAACAAGATTTAAGTTTGTCCTTCTCAGAAGAGGCATTGCTTAAACTTGCTGATGCAGGCTTTGATCCCGTTTACGGGGCGCGTCCTCTCAAACGCGCTATTCAGCGTCGCGTAGAGAATCCGCTTGCTCAGATGTTATTAGCGGGCGAGTTTGTGCCGGGAAGCGTGATTACTGTGTCTGTGAGTGGGGACGACTTAGTCTTTCATTAAGCTCGATATAAAAAGGCAGCCAATTGGCTGCCTTTTCTTTAACAATTCTCTGCGAGATAGGTTTGCGATAATGCGCGCTTATCTGCGATTTCTTCTGGGGTCATGTAACGCATTTGGCCGTTCTCTTTTATCCGTAAGCGAGCGCCGTCAACCATTCTAGACAGATTTTCTTTTACTGCGGCGCACTTGTTGTCATCCCGTGGCGCTTTTTTATCTGTAGTTTGTGAAAGTTGCGCAGCCTTTTCTTGAAGTGCCTGTTCTTTTTCTGGCGTGTTTGGTGCTGGTGAATTGCTCTTGTTTGGGGCCGGTAAGCCTTTTCCTGTTTGAACTTTTACTTCTGACACTTGTTTGTTGGATTCAGGCTTTTTGTCAGAGTAGTGGACGCGCCCCTGCTCATCCGTCCACTTATAAATCTGTCCATAAGCTAGTGTGCTAAGAGAACATAATAGGGCGATAAAGAGCAGTCTTTTTTTGTTGCGATGTTTGTCCATAAAAAATGCCTGAATTATATGAAAATCATTTACTTGTAGGCTTAACTATAAACTAAAGCAGCGGAAAACAAGTTTTTTGTGCAGAAAGTGCGTTTTATTGGTCAAAAAAAACGCACAGATATTGACTATATGTAATTCGCTGTCAGAATTGCAGGTCGCTTAGATCCGGGGTAGTTTGTAGAGGCCTTTCCTAGTGGTTTTCTTATCCCCCCAGCAAGTTAATATGTTGCGACGGCAACATTACTTATTTGAATTTGAGAAGAGTCCAAAAAGCATGACTGTTTTCATAGGCGTTACTCCCCGCCTTAATAAGTAAATTCAACTTGCTAAAGTTGCATCGAAAACGCTTCCAAAAGAAGCGAGCATTACTCGGATTAAGCTTCCAAATTTAACTGTATTATTTAAAGGTAAATATCGTGGAGCTATTGTCTGGCGCCGATATGATTACTCACTCCCTTGCGGACCAAGGCGTTGAGTACATCTACGGATATCCAGGTGGAGCTGCGCTTCATATTTATGATGCGTTGTTTCGACAGGATAAAGTTAAACATATATTAGTTCGTCACGAGCAAGCAGCAGTCCATATGGCTGATGGCTATGCGCGTGCGACAGGTAAAGCGGGAGTTGTATTAGTTACATCAGGTCCAGGTGCAACGAATACGATTACAGGTATCGCAACAGCGTTTACCGACTCTATTCCTATGGTTGTCTTGTGTGGGCAGGTACCTTCAACATTGATTGGTGAAGATGCTTTCCAAGAAACAGACATGATGGGTGTGTCGCGTCCAGTTGTGAAACACAACATGGCGATCAAACATCCTTCAGAAATTCCTGAAACGATTAAAAAGGCGTTTTATATTGCTGAATCTGGTCGACCGGGCCCGGTTGTAATCGATATCCCAAAAGATATGACAGCACCAAACGAGCGTTTTGAGTATAGCTATCCGAAGAAAGTGAAGCTTCGCTCATACTCGCCGCCAACGCGTGGTCATTCAGGTCAAATTCGAAAAGCAGCTGAGATGCTCTTAAATGCTAAGCGTCCAGTTATATATGCGGGTGGTGGTGTCATTATAGGTGGCGGAACTCAGCAGTTGACGGATTTGGTCAAGCGGTTGAATTACCCAGTGACCTGCACCTTGATGGGTTTGGGTGCTTATCCGGGGACGGGCGAGCATAGTCTAGGCATGCTTGGCATGCATGGGTCTTATGAAGCAAACCAAGCAATGCACCATTCTGATTTGGTTGTGTCAATTGGTGCACGTTTCGATGATCGCGTAACAAATGGCACGGATAAGTTCTGTCCTGGCGCGCGCATTGTTCACGTGGATATCGATCCGGCGAATATTTCAAAAACTATCAAGGTTGATGTGCCAATCGTAGGGCCGGTAGATTCGGTTCTAACTGATCTTCATGCTGCATTAGATGAGTTGGCGGGAACGCCTGATCAAGAAGCCTTGTCGGCTTGGTGGGAAAAAATTGATGGCTGGAGAGCATTTCATGGCGGTCGCTATGATGCATCTACGCAAGATTCGATCAAACCTCAGCATGTAATCGAAACGCTGCACAAAGTTACGAAAGGCGATGCCTTCGTAACTTCTGATGTAGGTCAGCACCAAATGTTTGCGGCTCAATACTATAAGTTCAATAAGCCTAATCGTTGGATCAATTCTGGCGGTTTGGGGACGATGGGCTTTGGTTTGCCTGCGGCAATGGGTATTAAACTGACTCATCCTGATGAAGAAGTTGTGTGTGTTACCGGTGAAGGCTCTATTCAAATGAATATTCAAGAGCTATCAACGTGTAAGCAATATGACCTTCCTTTGAAAGTTTTGCTATTGAACAACCAAGCTCTAGGTATGGTTAAGCAATGGCAGGACATGAATTACGAATCTCGTCACTCTCATTCTTACATGGACTCATTGCCTGACTTTACTAAGTTGGTTGAGTCTTATGGTCATGTGGGTATGACGGTCAATAAGCTAGACGAATTAGAGTCTACCTTAGAGAAAGCGTTCGCAATGAAAGACAAGTTGGTATTTATCAACGTTTATGTTGATCCTTTAGAGCATGTGTATCCAATGCAAATTGCAAAAGGTTCGATGAATGACATGTGGTTGAACAAGACGGAGAGAACATAATGAGACGTATTATTTCTGTCCTTCTTGAAAACGAGCCAGGTGCATTGTCGCGTGTTGTTGGCTTGTTTTCTCAGCGTAACTACAACATTGAAACGCTTACCGTGGCGCCAACTGATGATGAATCCTTATCCCGTTTGACTGTCACAACGACGGGGTCTGACAAGGTTATCGAGCAGATTACAAAGCAGCTAAATAAGTTGATCGAAGTCGTTAAGTTGGTTGATTTGACTGAAGGTAGTCATATCGAACGAGAGTTGATGCTTGTTAAAGTGAAGGCAGTTGGCTCTCAGCGTGGTGAAGTGTCACGTACGGTAGATATTTTTCGAGGGCAAATTGTAGATGTGAATAGCACTGTGTATACCGTTCAGGTTACGGGAGACAGCAGAAAGCTTGACGCATTTATTAAAGCGTTGCCGGAAGGAATTGTATTAGAAGTAGTGCGCAGCGGTGTTTCAGGTATTGCGCGCGGCGAGAAAGTTCTTAGCCTTTAAATTTTATTTTAATTTTAGTTTGCCTTCTTTAAGTTGAAGGTAGAGAGATAGCGGGGAAAAACCATGCAAGTTTATTACGATAAAGATTGTGATCTTTCGATCATCCAAGGTAAAAAAGTAGCAATCATTGGCTACGGTTCACAAGGTCACGCGCACGCATGTAACCTAAACGACTCAGGTGTAGACGTTGTTGTTGGTCTACGTTCAGGTTCTTCTTCTGTAGCGAAAGCTGAAGCTCACGGTCTAACCGTTAAGCCTGTTGCGGAAGCAGTTGCTGGTGCAGACGTAGTAATGATTCTTACTCCTGATGAATTCCAGTCTGTTCTTTACAAAGAAGAGATCGAGCCAAACATCAAGCAAGGCGGTACGCTTGCATTTGCTCACGGTTTCGCAATCCACTACAACCAAGTTGTTCCACGTGCTGACCTTGACGTAATCATGATTGCTCCTAAGGCGCCTGGTCACACTGTACGTTCAGAGTTTGTTAAGGGTGGCGGTATCCCAGATCTTATCGCGATCTTCCAAGACGCGTCTGGCCAAGCAAAAGATGTAGCACTTTCTTACGCAAGCGGTGTTGGTGGTGGTCGTACTGGTATCATCGAAACAACTTTTAAAGACGAGACTGAAACTGACCTATTTGGTGAGCAAGCTGTTCTTTGTGGTGGTGCGGTTGAACTTGTTAAAGCTGGTTTCGAAACATTGACTGAAGCGGGTTATGCTCCAGAAATGGCTTACTTCGAATGTTTGCACGAGCTTAAGCTAATTGTTGACCTTATGTACGAAGGCGGCATCGCGAACATGAACTACTCAATCTCTAACAACGCTGAGTACGGTGAGTACGTTACCGGTCCAGAGGTTATCAATGATGAATCTCGTGCGGCGATGCGTAATGCACTTAAGCGTATTCAAGATGGTGAGTACGCCAAGATGTTTATCCAAGAAGGTGCGACTAACTATGCATCTATGACTGCATATCGTCGTAATAACGCAGCTCACCCAATCGAAGAGACTGGTGCTAAGCTTCGTGCAATGATGCCTTGGATTGCGTCTAACAAGATCGTTGATCAAGAGAAGAACTAAGCGTTTTTGTTAATTAACGCTACACTAAACGGCCTGCAAGGATTATCCTTGCAGGCCGTTTTTTTATGTACGCAGAATATGCTGAGAAGTCATGAGCGAAGAGTCAAAGAATAATCAAGATACTACAAGTGCATTGCACGAGTCTGGGGCCGACAATATTAAGTCGGAGACTGAGTCGTCAGCGGACAAACCAAAGTCGCGTATGGGTAAAGGCATATATTTGTTGCCTAACCTGTTTACAACTGCTTCGTTGTTTTCGGGATTCTATGCAATCGTTGCGGCGATGAATGGCAACTTTGAAAATGCGGCGATCGCAATATTTGTATGCATGGTGTTGGATGGTCTAGATGGTCGCGTTGCGCGTATGACCAACACGCAAAGCGATTTCGGTGCGGAATACGACAGCCTCGTTGATATGGTGGCTTTTGGTGTCGCTCCTGCTCTTGTTGCTTTTACTTTCAGTTTGCAGACGCTAGGAAAGATCGGATGGATTGCAACCTTTATTTACGTCGCGGGTGCTGCATTGAGGCTTGCTCGTTTCAATACGCAGATAGGGTCGGTCGATAAGCGTTATTTTGTTGGTTTGCCAAGTCCTGCGGCAGCAGCTTTGGTGGCTGGCGTGGTTTGGGTGTTCCATGATGCAGAAGTTGGAACATTATTGACCTTGGTTACTATGCTGTTTGTTGCAAGTGCCGGTGTGTTGATGGTGAGTAATGTGCTGTACAACTCCTTTAAGGAGTTCGATCTCAAGCGCCGTGTCCCGTTTACAGCGGTTTTAATTATGGTGGCGGTGTTCGCTGTCGTCGCGTTGGAGCCGTCTTTTGTGTTGTTGTTAGGTTTTGTTATCTATGCTGCATCAGGTCCTTTTTCAAGTGTATTGCGCAGACTGAGAAAAAAAGAAGCGTAAAGGCACTTTTTAGACGAGGAACCGTCTCAGCATAAACTCAACGTTGACGAATTTACGGAAAACTTTAGTTATGCTTATAAAAATCAGGTCCTCGTCAGATATCGCATCTTCAGAAATAACTAGCGAATCTGCATACTTAAATCGACGAAAATTTTTATCTCTATCTGCAGCAGCAGGTGCTACAAGTTTACTCCCAAGTTCCTCATTGTTTGCGTCAGTGGATGCGTCGGCGTTTCAAAACCTTCCCTCTGTAAACTACGCTCCTGACGAAAAGATTACTCCATATGAAACAGCTTCCACCTATAACAACTTCTATGAATTTGGAACAGGCAAGTCTGATCCGGCAAAGTATGCGCATGAAATGACGACTAAGCCTTGGTCGGTTGTTGTGAACGGATTGACGGATAAACCTGGTGCCTACAACCTTGAAGATGTTCTAAAGGGTTTAGAGTTGGAAGAAAGGGTATATCGTTTCCGATGTGTGGAGGCTTGGTCCATGGTGATTCCTTGGGTGGGCTTTTCGTTGTCTGCGCTGTTAAATAAATTTCAGCCCTCCCCTTCAGCCAAATATGTTCGATTTGAAACGCTAAATAGACCAGAAGAGATGCGTGGTGTTCGATCATTTACGTCTTCGATTGATTGGCCATACGTTGAGGGATTGCGCATGGATGAGGCAATGCATCCTCTGACGATGATGGTTGTGGGAATGTATGGCAAGGAATTGCCAAATCAAAATGGTGCTCCATTAAGACTGATTGTCCCATGGAAATATGGTTTTAAGAGCATAAAGTCCATAGCTCGAATTTCGTTTAGCGAGACACGACCACGAACGAGTTGGGAGAAAGCGGGGCCAAGTGAATATGGCTTTTATTCCAATGTAAACCCCAACGTTGATCACCCTAGATGGAGTCAAAAGACAGAGAGGCGATTACCTAACTCTTTGTTTAGTCCAAATCGTATCGATACCTTGATGTTTAATGGGTATGAAGAGCAGGTTGCATCACTCTACGCTGGGATGGATCTGAAGAAGAATTACTAATTATGAATGCAAAAACTGCTCACTTGATGCGTTGGTGGTTTATTTTTATTGCTTGCTTAGCTCCACTGCCATACATCGTATATAGATTGGTGGTTAATAACCTTGGGGCGGAGCCGGCGAAAGCTTTAGTAGAGTTCTTGGGGAAAACCTCGCTTATTGTGCTGTTTGTGACATTAGCTGTCACGCCGCTAAGTAAATTCAAGGTGCTTCCTAGTTTTGTTAAATATCGCCGTATGCTTGGGTTGTCGGTTTTCTTCTATGCCTGCTTGCATGTGTTGAGCTACGGTATGTTTCTCGTTGATTGGAGAAATTTTATAGAAGATTTGTATCAACGACCCTACGTAATTGTTGGTGCGTTGGCGTTCCTGATTCTATTAGCTTTGGCAGTGACCTCTCCTCGCGCGGCAATTAAAAAATTAGGAAAGAAATGGAAGCGTCTGCATCGTTGGGTATATCTAGCGACGTTCTTGGTAGTCGTTCATGTCTATTGGCAGTTAAGAGCTGATTACTTTGAGGCGCTCGTCTACTTCACTATTCTCGTTGCCCTAATGTCATTTAGGTTAGATGTTCTGCTTGCTTGGAAATCTAAAGTGATCAATAAATAATCGCATCGTATGCATGTTGATCAATTGACGCTTTCTTTAAAATAAAACGACTTTTTTATGGCAAAACGCTTGCTATCCAAAGTGAGATATTTATAATGCGCGCTCGCTTTGAGGGAGACACCTAGGGGAGTCGAAATTGAGGTGAGAAGTGAAGGTCTTCTAGCGTAATTTTTGATCTTTGTTTCTGGTGATTTTTGAGAAGTTTTTGTTGCTTATATAAGTGTCGAAAACGAGCTCAAAAATAAAATCAGAAAGATCAAAAAAAGTAGTTGACCGGCGAATTAAGATCTATATAATTCGCGCCTCGCTTGAGGGAAGGCCCTTCAAAAGGGTTGGAAATAAGCGAGAAGTTAACACCTAATTTTGAGTTTGATTTCAATAAGTTAGTTGCTTAGGAAATTAAATTCAGAAAGTTAAGAAAAGGTGTTGACAATCAACTGGGGCTCTGTAGAATACGCGCCTCGCTTGAGGGAACGGAAACGGTCATCAAGCAACGATCTTTAAAAATTAGCCAAGCAATTCGTGTGGGCGCTGACTGAGATGATGTCACGTAAAGCACTGAAGACATTAAGTTTTTGGATGCTATTAAGAGATTATCAAGTCAACGTTCTGTGAATTCATTTATTGTAATTACAGTAGTTTTACTTGAGACAAATTTAGTTGTCCTTCGGGATGACACTTGAAGATTAAACTGAAGAGTTTGATCATGGCTCAGATTGAACGCTGGCGGCAGGCTTAACACATGCAAGTCGAGCGGTAACAGATCTAGCTTGCTAGATGCTGACGAGCGGCGGACGGGTGAGTAACGCGTAGGAACCTGC
>NZ_LWGF01000394.1:0-341 GCF_001635355.1 Oleiphilus sp. HI0125 | reverse complement strand
GCTAGAGACAAAAGAGTCTGCCAAAGAGGACTCTGATTTAGTCGGGTCGAAAGGTGCGCAGTCTGACGATCCAGTCCTAGCGAATGAAAAGAATAACGATGCAGCTGATACTGATTCAGGCGTCACTGCATTAGAGTCGAGCGTGAAGCCTGAGTCTGAGGTTGTTCGGACAAGCACGGAAAATCTTGGTACTGATATGCCTGAAGATAAAGTCATAAAGGTATCGGTGAAAAAAAGCCAAGAAGATTCTTCAGTATTTGGTGGCGCTAATTACACGCTTCAGGTATTGGGTTCTTATAATGAGTCAACAGCACAGCGTTTTGTAGAGTCGAACCAACTTC
>NZ_LWGF01000393.1:0-266 GCF_001635355.1 Oleiphilus sp. HI0125 | reverse complement strand
GTAACCTGCCATCCACTAAATAATCTATGTGATCTCCATGAGGCACCGCTTCGTGGCCACAACCTGGACCATGAACATGATCTCCGCAGGAGTGTAAAGGCTTACACCCATCTGGATTAGCGTCACTAACCTCGATGGTATGTTCATCGTAGTGATCTTCATGAGGGTGGTGTAGATGCCCGTCATGAATATAGTCGATATGATCGCCATGACGAATCGCAGTATGTCCACAGTTTGGGCCATGAGTGTGATCAGGGTGGGATGAA
>NZ_LWGF01000392.1:0-476 GCF_001635355.1 Oleiphilus sp. HI0125 | reverse complement strand
TGTAAATATGCTGCTAACTGGTGCGGAAACATAGAAGAGAACTTAAAACAATCGTGAATGAGGGTTGATCATATTTCTAAATGCTAGTGGTTTGGTTGGCTTGCTCGTGGGTAAATAGTGACTTTAAATGATGATCGAAACTTTTAAGAAAAACACTTGCTATCCAAAGCGAGATATTTAAAATGCACGCTCGCTTTGAGGGAGACACCTAAGGGGGTCGAAATTGAGGCGAGAAGTGAAGGTCTTCTAGCGTTATTTTTGATCTTTGTTTCTGGTGATTTTTGAGAAGTTTTTGTTGCTGATATAAGTGTCGAAAACGAGCTCAAAAATAAAATCAGAAAGATCAAAAAAAGTAGTTGACCGGCGAATTAAGATCTATATAATTCGCGCCTCGCTTGAGGGAAGGCCCTTCAAAAGGGTTGGAAATAAGCGAGAAGTTAACACCTAATTTTGAGTTTGATTTCAATAAGTTAGTT
>NZ_LWGF01000391.1:0-602 GCF_001635355.1 Oleiphilus sp. HI0125 | reverse complement strand
CCTCTGTATTACATTGCGTTAGGTAGTTTTTGACGATGCTGAAGTTGGTTCGAATTATTTTGTTTTCGCTGTATTTTGTTGTGGTTGCGGTGTTGGGTGTATTCGTTTGTCTATGCCGTCCATTCAATCTCGATAATAACCGAATTATGGCAAAAGCATTTAGCTATGGTGGTTTGAAGCTTTTGGGTGTTAATGTTGAAGTGCGTAACGAAGAACGTTTCAAGAAACTTGAACCAGGCGTCATCGTTTCGAATCATCAGTCCAATCTTGATCTTTATGTGCTTGGCTGCATTGTACCGTACGGTACAGCTAGCATTGGGAAGCGTTCATTGAAGTGGATTCCTTTTTTTGGTCAATTGTATTGGCTGGCAGGCAATGTTCTCATTGATCGCAGGAATGCAAAAAGCTCAATCGATGCATTAGGTCAGGTTAGTGAAGCAATTAATGACCAAGGTCGCTCAATATGGGTCTTTGCTGAAGGAACGCGAAACCTAGGAAAGGGCTTAGGAGAGTTTAAGAAAGGGGCTTTCCATATCGCAGTCCAAGCTCAGTGTAAGATAACTCCCATTGCTGCAAGCACCTATGCGGGGCGTTTAGATTTA
>NZ_LWGF01000390.1:0-595 GCF_001635355.1 Oleiphilus sp. HI0125 | reverse complement strand
ACAGGCCGTCAGGGCTTGCGAACTGATTCATCTCAGTCAGACCAGAATTATTGTAGCTCGCTGCATCAACGCCCGAAGATGGTGCACCAAATACAAAGATATCCCATTCAAATGCAGTTGGTTCTGTACTCTCATCCCAACGAAGAATATGGCCATACTTATTGTCTATACGCGGATTAGCTGGGTTTGTCCCTGTTGTCGCATCACGGCGCGTATTGTTAGTGAGAGTGAGATAAACACTACCTGTGATTGGATCGACTGCACACCATTCTGGACGGTCCATTGGGGTTGCGCCTACGGCATCCGCTGCTCCTGGAGTGTTAAGAATCAATTCACCAAGAGAAGAGAACATATCGCCTAAGGTTGAGCCAGCCGTTAGGCTGTTATCTGCAACATAGTTGTCTGATAACGCCGTGCTCAATACTAGAGGGATCCACTCACCAGTGTTGTCGTCATTAAAGCGCATAACATACAGCGTGCCCTCATCCATGTACTTCGCACCTGTGGCTAAACGATCGCTTGGCGATGCATCTGCTGCATCCCAAAGTGCGGTGGATACGAACTTATACATATATTCAAAGCGCCCATCATGACC
>NZ_LWGF01000389.1:0-813 GCF_001635355.1 Oleiphilus sp. HI0125 | reverse complement strand
TCTTTTTTTTATGCCTGCAATTTATGCATACAACGAATCCGTGGTAAACCCTGCCGGCTTTACCTAGATCAAGCCCAGCTCGGGGAGCCAATTTCATAAGACATATTCTTAAAAGACGTCAGTGAAAACTGTACGTCTTTTTTTTATGCCTGCAATTTATGCATACAACGAATCCGTGGTAAACCCTACCGGCTTTACCTAGATCAAGCCCAGCTCGGGGAGCCAATTTCATAAGACGTATTCTTAAAAGACGTCAGTGAAAACTGTACGTCTTTTTTTATGCCTGCAATTTATGCATACAACGAATCCATGGTAAACCCTGCCGGCTTTACCTAGATCAAGCCCAGCTCGGGGAGCCAGTTTATAAGACATATTTCTAGAAGACGTCAGTGAAAACTGCGCGTCTTTTTTTATGCCTGCAATTTATGCATACAACGAATCCGTGGTAAACCCTGCCGGCTTTACCTAGATCAAGCCCAGCTCGGGGAGCCAATTTCATAAGACATATTTCTAGAAGACGTCAGTGAAAACTGTACGTCTTTTTTTATGCCTGCAATTTATGCATACAACGAATCCGTGGTAAACCCTGCCGGCTTTACCTAGATCAAGCCCAGCTCGGGGAGCCAATTTCATAAGACATATTTCTAGAAGACGTCAGTGAAAACTGTACGTCTTTTTTTATGCCTGCAATTTATGCATACAACGAATCCGTGGTAAACCCTGCCGGCTTTACCTAGATCCAGTCGAACCGAAAAGCCTATCAAAACACAAAAATCATCCCAGCAAACCCTGCAGAGTTTTATAAAAATACTA
>NZ_LWGF01000388.1:0-708 GCF_001635355.1 Oleiphilus sp. HI0125 | reverse complement strand
TCATCTATGGCTGTTGGGGCGTCATTCACTGGGTTCACTGTCAAATCGATATTAGCTGCGACTGTCGCTTCACCATCGAATACATCGAAACTAATATCGAGATCACCATTGAAGTTTGCAGCCGGTGTCAGCGTGAACGTCCCATCACCATTATCTGTAATCGTCAGTTCCGGATTGGCTGTCTGTAGATTCAATGCCGTGAGCGTATCACCCTCCACATCACTCGCTTGCGCCAAGAGCTGTTCTTGGCTCAGTGTGATACTCCCATCCTCATCAATTGCATAGGCCAAGTCACCTGAAACTGGCGGGTCATTCACAGGAACAACTACAATATTCGCTTGGGCCGTATCTGTACCACCCTGACCATCAGACACGGTAAAGTCGACGATGACATTACCATTGAAGTTCTCATTCGGTGCAAAGGTATATGTGTCATCTCCATTATCGGTGAAGATTCCATCCGTACCTGTGTATGCAACATCTGAGATACTCAGCGTATCGCCATCAACATCCGACGCTCCCGTTAACAGATCCCCATCTGTAAGCGTGATCGTCCCGTCTTCGTTCATCTGGAAATTCTGATCCTGCGCGACCGGCAGATCATTCACGCCGGTTACAGTTACGTCGACAAGAGCCGGGGTTACACCGCCATTACCATCCTCCACTGTGTAGCTGATAGAAAAATCACCATTAAAATCAGCAGCAGGT
>NZ_LWGF01000387.1:0-823 GCF_001635355.1 Oleiphilus sp. HI0125 | reverse complement strand
AGCAAAGGCGAGCGTTAGAGAGTCCAGCCCGCGTTTTTTGCGGGCGATTTTTCCTACCCTTGTTATGCATTTTTTTGCACCTTACCCAAATAGATTAAAGGTAATGCGATAGCCACTACCAATGACCAAGTATAGATAAACGCAGCCGCTACAGCATGTATAGCTATTAGGTACATGGCTAGATTTTTTTGTTTGCCGAAAAGTAGAATTAGACCCGTTAAGATACAAGCAAAAATTGAAACCAAAGTAAAAATGAATAGCCAGCTACCTGACTCGCTTGGAGACAACGCGTATTTGGCAGATGATATTGCAAGCTGAACAGAATCTAGGCAGTCAGGCCGAGCAGAAAATAGAAACACCCACCATATGGCTATAAGAGCCACTGCACCTAACAAGCTTAATGTTCCTGCGATTTTGCTACCCATTGCGATCTCTTAGTGCATAACAGTTAATTCTACGTACCCGATACGGGTATCACTTTTCAATTAGGTTAACACCTTCGGAAGGATCAATTCATTAATAATCATAGACTTATGAGACTTCCGTTTTTTCAAATTGCGCACACTCTTTAGCAAATGCGTACTGAATACGCATTTGCTAATTCATTACCTCCTTAAAATCAGAGCTTTATAAGAGTAAGCAGTGATACCCGCCGCTCGCGCGGTTATCACAGCCGACCTGTAGATATAATTTGAACCTACACAACTCGACCTCTCGAAGCAGGTGCGATCAAAGCGTTAAGGTCTGCAATCTTCTTCGAAGCGGGCATGGTGAACTGCGAAGCACTAACAGCGGCTTTTGTCTAATTACATGCATTAATTGA
>NZ_LWGF01000386.1:0-625 GCF_001635355.1 Oleiphilus sp. HI0125 | reverse complement strand
TACTTTGGAAGCAGTCGCTGATGCGCCTGCGGTGAGTGCGAGTGATGTAAATGGTGATGAGAATAGTGCTATTGCCTTGGATATCACTGGTAGCCTAGCAGATAACGATGGTTCTGAGTCAGTTACCGGTTACACCATCAGCGATGTGCCGTTAGATGCTACGTTATCGGCTGGCACTGACAATGGAGATGGTAGCTGGACGTTGACAGCCGCTGAGCTTGCCGGTCTCACGATCACGCCAGCAATAGGCCATCTAAGCGATATCGTTCTGCAGGTCACGATTCATAATGAAGATGTTGATCCCGATGATAGCAGCCAAGTCGATAGCAATAGTGCAACGACGTCAATGACTGTAACAATTAATCCGGTTATTGATGGCCCGAACCCGGTTGACCCAGTCGATCCGACCGATCCAATCGATCCAACGAACCCGAGCGCGGATGGCAATCCATTAACAGGAACGGTAAGCACGTTAGAGGATACTGAGGTCGATCTTGAACTGGGTCCATTAACCGCTGTTGATAGCACTGAAACGATCAGCAGTGTCACGATCGGTGGCGTGCCAACTGGAGCGATTTTGTCAGCAGGTACGAACAACGGTGATGGCACCTGGACAGTGGATCCC
>NZ_LWGF01000385.1:0-1512 GCF_001635355.1 Oleiphilus sp. HI0125 | reverse complement strand
ACCTTAAATACGGATGGAAGTTATACCTTTGATCCAAGCAATGCGGCTTACAATGGTTTAGCAAAAGACGACACGCAAACCATCACCATCCCAATTACTGTGACAGATGGCAGTGGTGGAACCGACACCCAGAATTTGGTAATCACGCTGACAGGCACCAACGACAATCCGGTGCTCAACCATATTCAAACACAGAGTGCGACTGAAGATGGCAGTGCGATCTCTGGCAACATTACCTCAACTGATGCCGATGCCCATGAAACGGCCACCTACACCGCACCGACCATAGACGGTTTTACGCTAAATGCCGACGGGTCGTACACCTTTGATCCCAGTCACAGCGCCTATCAACACTTGGCCGCAGGTACAGACCAAACTGTCACCATTCCGATTACGGTGACCGACCAAGACGGTGGTACCGACACGCAGAATCTCGTCATTACGGTTCATGGTAAAGACGATGCAGCTGTAATAACGGGGGCAAGCACTGGCGCAGTGACTGAAGGAGACGCAGGCGACACCGCAACCGCCAGTGGAACCCTTAGCATATCTGATACCGATACAGGCGAAACACCTGATTTCCCAGATCTTGTCAGTACAGCCACCACCTACGGCCATATAGCCATGGTTAATGGTCAATGGACCTATACCCTTGATCAAAGCAAAGTACAAGATTTATCACCCAGTGACCCCGACCCAGCCAAGCAACAAGTCGTAGATACTTATACTTTCACAGCGACCGATGGCTCAACCCAACAAGTCAGCATCACCATTACCGGGACTGAAGATAAGCCTGTTATTAGTTCGGCCTATGCTTCGCCAGTGGGCGCCACTTCGACATTATCCATAACCAGTCTTGAAGTAGTTGCCAGTGCCGACCCTGCGGTGATTGATACGACGGCAGACTGGGGCAGTCAAACATCGACAGTCAGTTCAGGCTTGAAAATAGTTGGCTTATACATGCCAGGCAGTAGCCATAACGAATTGACTTCAGGTAATGAACCTACCTTAACGACAAATCATAGCGGCCAAGGAGGGTTTGCCAGAATTGATAGTCACGGCTGGTGGCAATCACACCATATTCCTAATACTGTGAATACCGGTAGTGGCGGGGCAGCAGGTACGGGTAACGCCTGGGAACATGGTATTGTAGAATTTTCAGATGGTACGCTCGGAATCATTAATCGTGTCTGCGATGGTGCGCCAAATGGCGAAGTGGATTACTTGTATTTTAGTACCTACCAGCAGTTGCATGTTGGAGCAAATCTACTTAGTGGTACCGGCGTTGCCGGTGAAACTATCCATATCGTTGAAGCAGGACACACAATAGCGACGACGGTGGTTGACGCTCACGGTCACTTTGATGTTGCTATTACAGGCCTATCTAATGGGCAGCATACTTTGTCGGTGACGAATGATCACGGAGGGTCCTCAGCACCGCATATCTATGATGTTAATAACGCCGGTATAGCCGATATTTCGCCAGCGGGTTTAACGGCTGATCTGAAAGAA
>NZ_LWGF01000384.1:0-1230 GCF_001635355.1 Oleiphilus sp. HI0125 | reverse complement strand
ACAGGTATGCTTTCGAAGCGCCGCCAGTTGCAATGATGACAAATCGAGCTCGGAACAGTTCAACTTCACCATTCTCTCGATTAAGAACGTAAGCACCGACACATCGATTGCCGGGTAGAAAGAGCTTTTTATGTGTAATCAGATCGATCGCAACGCGATTGGTAAATACATCTATGTGCTCAGCTGCAAGTGTTTGCTGGCACAAGGCACTAGATATCGCATGACCTGTTGCATCATCAGCGTGCACGACGCGGCGATGACTATGTCCGCCTTCTTTTGTTAAATGATAGTGTTTAGGGTTTTCTGCATCGCTATCGCGAGTAAAGTCGACGCCTTGATCTTTCAGCCATTTAATACTGACCTTTCCGCCATTTACAGTCTGTTCAACCGCATCTTGGTGACACAAACCTGCCCCAGCGATCAGAGTATCTTGAATGTGTGATTGCTCGTTATCTTGCTGATCTAGAACGGCTGCGATGCCCCCTTGCGCCCAGGGCGTCGATCCACTTGATATTTCGCCTTTAGACAAGACCGCGACACGTAAACTAGAGTCTAGCTTTAGAGCTGCGCTAAGGCCTGCAGCGCCGCTGCCAATAATAAGAACGTCGTAAGAATCAGGCGAAGACATAGAAAATTTCTTAGATTTTGTGTGTGAATAACATAGCAATGCGAGAATTTTATTCGCGCTTGGAACTTATTTGCAAACCTTATGTCATAACGCGTGTACATAACTATAGGGATAGGAAAATGCCGCACGCTTTGCGTATTGTTAAAAACGATGTTTGTGTTTCTGCTGTTGCCGTGGATAATACTGCGGATTGTCCTAGTGTAGATCAGCCGCAACCGATAGATAAAGCGAACAAAACCGTTCCCTGTAATTCCATGACGCAAGCTCCCACGCACACACAACAATTTGCGACTAATCCTGAACGCGTTGTCGATCAGAAGCTTGTTGCGCGTGCTCAAAACGGAGACAAAGCATCGTTTGACCTACTTGTGTTGAAGTATCAGGGCCGAGTCGGTGCGATTATTTCTCGATATGTGTCTGATCACCATGAAATATCTGATGTTGCGCAAGAGACGTTTATCAAGGCGTATCGTGGCATTAAAAACTTCAGATCAGACAGTGCCTTCTATACATGGCTGTTTCGGATAGCCGTGAATTGTGCCAAAAACTATCTTGCGTCTAAGGGGCGCAAGACGCCATCGGTTGATGTTGATATTGACGAT
>NZ_LWGF01000383.1:0-2330 GCF_001635355.1 Oleiphilus sp. HI0125 | reverse complement strand
ACGGAGGGTCCTCAGCACCGCATATCTATGATGTTAATAACGCCGGTATAGCCGATATTCCGCCAGCGGGTTTAACGGCTGATCTGAAAGAAGATAGTGCCCAATTTGAAGTCAAAGGAGAATTAAAAGCCAAAGATTTAGATGGTATTGATCAGCCAGAATTCACGCCGCAAGTTCAGCAGCACACTACTTATGGGACATTCTCGATTGATAGTGCCGGACATTATCATTATGCATTAGATAATACTAACTCGGCAGTCAATCACCTAGGTGTGCATGAAACCATACAAGAAAAAATTCCAGTGATTGCAACCACACTCGATGGCGAACAAGTCATCAGCAATGTGGTCATTAACATTCATGGTAGTGTTGATGCGCCGATGCTATCAGCGACTACTCACCTTGTGCAGCAAGGTGCAGAAATACCGCTTGACTTGCACACAGCAATTATTGACACCGGTGGCGATACCGAAACACTTACGGTAAAAATATCAGGTTTACCGGATCATGCAACGCTGAACCACGGTAATTATAATGCCCTGTCTAAAATTTGGACGGTAGATAAGGCTGACTTAAATGGGCTTAAGGCCGATCTGCAGAACCCAAATTTTCACGGTGATATAGCCTTAACCATTACTGCAATTGCCTCGGCCGGAGGGGAAGTACAACAAACGACCAGACCATTAACCTTATCGGTTAATGCGCAACCCGAGGTCCTATCACCGGTTACAGATCAATCGATTGAAGATAATGCGACCCATGACGTAGATTTATTACAGGGTGCCAGTGACAAAGATGCAGGTGATGTATTACACGTTAGCCATTTAAGCTATGAGCTAGATGGAGCCGCCGCTACGACCAATATTCCAGCGGGTTTTGCGCTTGCCGCTGATGGTCACACGATAACAGTGGCCCCGGGCAGTGCGACGTTTCAACACTTAGCGGCAGGTGCGAGCACGACACTAATAATCAGTTATCAGGTGAACGATTCGCGTGGTGGGGCTACTGCACAGACGTCAAGCATCACGATTACCGGCACGAATGATGCGGCGACGATTAGTGGCGTGTCGACAGGACAAGTGGTTGAAGATAGTGGTCAATTAACAACCGGCCAATTACATATCGTTGATAAAGATGATGGCGAGTCTAGCTTTAAACCAGAAACGATTGTGGGCACATTTGGTACTGCNCATNTNGANGTAAGTGGTAACTGGTCTTACACACTTGACGGAGCTAAGTCTCAATCGCTATTAGCAGGACAAGTAGAGCATGAATTATTAACCGTTCACACGGCAGACGGCACTGCACATCAACTTAATATTACCTTGATCGGCAGCAATGACTTGCCGGTAATTGCGGGGACTAGCACCGGTGCTGTAATAGAAGCGGGCGATGGAACCAGCGGCAATGCCGATGCCACTGGAACGTTAAACGTAACCGATCTAGACACGGGCGATACCCTCAGCTGGCAAGTGGTTCATGGGCAGGGCCACTATGGTCAGTTGAGTATTGATCAACAGGGGCAGTGGCATTATCAACTGGACAATACAAGCAATGCGACAGATATCCTAGATGCCAATCAACAGGTGACAGAGCACTTTACTGTCACGGCCACAGACAGCAGCGGCACACCGGTACAGCAAACGATAACGATCAACGTAACGGGCACTAACGATGCGCCGGAGATCACCTCTATTACAGCTCAAGCAGCACATGAAGGCGATACGACGCTAACAACAGGAACAATCTTTGTCCATGAAATAGATAACCACGACCGAGTTAGCTTTTCTTCCCCGAGTGTCGACGGTTTTGTACTCCAGCAGAATGGGAAATATAGTTTTGATCCCAGTCACAGCAGCTACAATCATTTAGCCCAAGGCGATGTGCAAACAATTACAATTCCGGTAACTCTTACAGATTTGGCTGGAGCTAGTGACACGAAAAATCTTGTCATCACCTTAACCGGGACTAACGATGCGCCTGTCCTGGATCAGATCCAAGCCCAGAGTGCGACCGAAGATGGCAGTGTCATCTCTGGCAACATTACCTCAACTGATGCCGATGCCCATGAAACGGCCAACTACACCGCACCGACCATAGACGGTTTTACGCTAAATTCCGATGGGTCGTACACCTTTGATCCCAGTCACAGCGCCTATCAACACTTGGCCGCAGGAACAGATCAAACCGTCACTATCCCTATTACGGTGACTGACCAAGACGGTGATTCTGACACGCAGAATCTCGTTATCACAGTTCATGGAACCGCGGATGCCGCAGTCATTGGTGGCACAGACTCAGGCTCTGTTACCGAAGAAACAACGCTGCAA
>NZ_LWGF01000382.1:0-1349 GCF_001635355.1 Oleiphilus sp. HI0125 | reverse complement strand
GGAATCGAACCCCCAACCTGCGGTTTTGGAGACCGCTGCTCAGCCAATTGAGCTACGGGCCTAACAAAAGAAGGCAGACAACCCACCTTCTTTTATAATCGAGTATTACTCGATGATTTTCGCTACAACGCCCGCACCTACTGTACGACCGCCTTCACGAATTGCGAAACGCAAACCTTCTTCCATCGCGATTGGCGCGATCAATTCTGCAGAAAGCTGTACGTTATCGCCAGGCATTACCATTTCAACGCCTTCTGGAAGCTCACATGCACCCGTTACGTCCGTAGTACGGAAGTAGAACTGTGGACGGTAGCCTTTGAAGAATGGCGTGTGACGACCACCTTCATCTTTGCTTAGTACGTATACTTCAGCTTCGAACTTAGTGTGCGGTTTAACAGAACCAGGAACACATAGAACCTGACCACGCTCAACGTCGTCACGCTTAGTACCACGTAGAAGAACACCAACGTTCTCGCCCGCACGACCTTCATCAAGAAGCTTACGGAACATCTCAACACCAGTACAAGTAGTGGTTTGAGTTTCACGGATACCGATGATTTCGATTTCGTCACCAACAGTGATGATACCACGCTCAACACGACCAGTTACTACCGTACCACGACCAGAGATAGAGAATACGTCCTCTACTGGCATTAGGAATGGCTGATCGATTGCACGCTCTGGCTCTGGGATGTACGTATCAAGCGCTTCAACAAGCTTCTTAACAGCAGTTGTACCCAACTCGTTGTCATCTTCGCCGTTCAATGCCATCAAAGCAGATCCAGGGATGATTGGAGTGTCGTCACCAGGGAATTCGTATTGATCTAGAAGCTCACGAAGCTCCATTTCAACCAACTCAAGCATTTCGTTGTATTCTTCAGTACCTGCACCGCCACAGTCTTCAGCAAGAAGGTCTGCTTTGTTCAAGAATACTACGATGTATGGAACACCAACCTGACGTGAAAGAAGGATATGCTCACGAGTCTGAGGCATTGGGCCGTCAGTCGCACCACATACTAGGATCGCGCCGTCCATTTGAGCAGCACCAGTGATCATGTTTTTCACGTAGTCCGCGTGTCCAGGACAGTCAACGTGCGCGTAGTGACGATCGTTTGAATCGTACTCTACGTGTGACGTTGCGATTGTAATACCACGCTCACGTTCTTCTGGAGCGTTATCGATGTTAGCGAAGTCTACCTTCTCACCACCGAATACTTCTGCACATACACGAGTAAGTGCTGCTGTTAGTGTTGTTTTGCCGTGGTCAACGTGGCCAATTGTTCCAACGTTAACGTGCGGCTTACTTCTTTCAAACTTTTCTTTTGCCATCCGAACATCTCCTATAGAAT
>NZ_LWGF01000381.1:0-1341 GCF_001635355.1 Oleiphilus sp. HI0125 | reverse complement strand
CTTGCCGATTGTGCTGTAATGACACTCAAAACGGGCGCGTCGTTAATACCTGTAATCGTCACCGAAATACTGTGTGCGGTGCCGTCTGCCGAATGGATTTGTATCACATCGGTCAGCGTATTATTGATCGGCGAGGAGCCTGCACCGAGCAGCTGCACGTCGCGACTTTGATTATCTAGATCATAGGTCCAGGTACCATTCGTTTGAAGGTGTAATGTTCCGTGTACACCCTGGATATCGCCCGCTTGAAAATGATCCTGACCAGCATCTTTATCACTTACACTGAGCGTGCCCGTCGCTTGCAGCGTGGTATCTTCTCTCACCATTCCGATATCCGCACCGCTGATGATCGCCGTATCATCTTTGCCGTGCACGGTAATGGTTAAGTTCTGCGTATCGGTTGCACCGCTTTGATCGACTACGCCAACGGGTATTGTCAGCGTTTGAACTTGACCTGCGGCTAGGTGTTGGTAACTCGCATGGCTCGGATCAAAGCTATAGCTGCCGTCTGCATGCAGGGTAAACCCATCAACTTGCTGCATTACGCTGTAACGAGTGACTTCATGGTCGTCAGTATCCGTTGCTGTAAGCTGGCCCGTTAGCAATTGGCCATCCTCTGTCACGCTTTGCGCTTGGATTTGCTGTAATACCGGCGCGTCATTTGTGCCCGTTAGGGTGATGACAAGATTCTTGGTATCAGTCGCGCCAGCTAGGTCAGTTACTGTCACAGGGATGGTGATGGTTTGTACATCGCCTTGCGCCAAATGGTTATAACTACCGTGGCTTGGGTCGAAGCTATAGCTACCATCTTGCTTTAGTACAAAACCATCTACATTCGGTGCACTAAAGGTAAGTTGGTCATTCGTATCAATATCCGAGCCGGTAAGCACACCTGTGGTCTTAGTGCTATCACCCTCTCTTGCCGATTGTGCTGTAATGACACTCAAAACGGGCGCGTCGTTAATACCTGTAATCGTCACCGAAATACTGTGTGCGGTGCCGTCTGCCGAATGGATTTGTATCACATCGGTCAGCGTATTATTGATCGGCGAGGAGCCTGCACCGAGCAGCTGCACGTCGCGACTTTGATTATCTAGATCATAGGTCCAGGTACCATTCGCTTGAAGGTGTAATGTTCCGTGTACACCCTGGATATCGCCCGCTTGAAAATGATCCTGACCAGCATCTTTATCACTTACACTGAGCGTGCCCGTCGCTTGCAGCGTGGTATCTTCTCTCACCATTCCGATATCCGCACCGCTGATGATCGCCGTATCATCTTTGCCGTGCACGGTAATGGTTAAGTTCTGCGTATCGGTTGCACCGCTTTGATCGACTACG
>NZ_LWGF01000380.1:0-2500 GCF_001635355.1 Oleiphilus sp. HI0125 | reverse complement strand
TGGGTTATATAGTCAAGCGACTAAGCGCATACGGTGGATGCCTTGGCAGTCAGAGGCGATGAAGGACGTAGAAACCTGCGATAAGCGTTGGGGAGCTGGTAAACGAGCTTTGATCCAACGATTTCCGAATGGGGAAACCCAACCGTCATAAGGCGGTTATCTTGCATTGAATACATAGGTGTAAGAAGCGAACCCGGAGAACTGAAACATCTAAGTACCCGGAGGAAAAGAAATCAACCGAGATTCCCTTAGTAGCGGCGAGCGAACGGGGAACAGCCGATAATTAAAGTTGTAGTGGAACACTCTGGAAAGTGTGGCGATAGAGGGTGATAGCCCCGTACACGAAGCAGCTTTAGTTACATATTAAGTAGGACGGGACACGTGTTATCTTGTCTGAAGATGGGGGGACCATCCTCCAAGGCTAAATACTCCTGACTGACCGATAGTGAACCAGTACCGTGAGGGAAAGGCGAAAAGAACCCCTGTGAGGGGAGTGAAATAGATCCTGAAACCGTATGCGTACAAGCAGTGGGAGCAGACTTGTTCTGTGACTGCGTACCTTTTGTATAATGGGTCAGCGACTTAATTTTAGTAGCAAGGTTAACCGTATAGGGGAGCCGTAGGGAAACCGAGTCTTAATAGGGCGCACAGTTGCTAGGATTAGACCCGAAACCGAGTGATCTATCCATGAGCAGGTTGAAGGTTAGGTAACACTGACTGGAGGACCGAACCCACTGTCGTTGAAAAGCCAGGGGATGACTTGTGGATAGGAGTGAAAGGCTAATCAAACTCGGAGATAGCTGGTTCTCCTCGAAAGCTATTTAGGTAGCGCCTCGTGTATCACCCTAGGGGGTAGAGCACTGTTTGGGCTAGGGGGTCATCCCGACTTACCAACCCCATGCAAACTCCGAATACCTAGGAGTGCGAGCACGGGAGACACACGGCGGGTGCTAACGTCCGTCGTGGAGAGGGCAACAACCCAGACCGCCAGCTAAGGTCCCAAATTCATAGTTAAGTGGGAAACGATGTGGGAAGGCTTAGACAGCTAGGAGGTTGGCTTAGAAGCAGCCACCCTTTAAAGAAAGCGTAATAGCTCACTAGTCGAGTCGGCCTGCGCGGAAGATTTAACGGGGCTCAAACTATGAACCGAAGCTGCGGATATAGATTTATCTATATGGTAGAGGAGCGTTCTGTACGCTGTTGAAGGTGAATCGAGAGGTTTGCTGGAGGTATCAGAAGTGCGAATGCTGACATGAGTAACGATAAGGGGGGTGAAAAACCTCCCCGCCGGAAGACCAAGGGTTCCTGCGCAACGCTAATCGGCGCAGGGTGAGTCGGCCCCTAAGGCGAGGCTGAGAAGCGTAGTCGATGGGAAACAGGTTAATATTCCTGTACTTCTTTATATTGCGATGGAGAGACGGAGAAAGCTAGGCCAGCATGGCGATGGTTGTCCATGTTTAAGGTTGTAGGCTGGGGACTTAGGCAAATCCGGGTCCCTAAGGCTGAGAACTGATGACGAGATCCTACGGGATTGAAGTGGTTGATGCTCTGCTTCCAGGAAAAACTTCTAAGCTTCAGATATAAAGGAACCGTACCCCAAACCGACACAGGTGGTCAGGTAGAGAATACCAAGGCGCTTGAGAGAACTCGGGTGAAGGAACTAGGCAAAATGGTACCGTAACTTCGGGAGAAGGTACGCTGCTGCCGGTGACGGGACTTGCTCCCTAAGCTAGCGGCAGTCGAAGATACCAGTTAGCTGCGACTGTTTATTAAAAACACAGCACTCTGCAAACTCGAAAGAGGACGTATAGGGTGTGACACCTGCCCGGTGCCGGAAGGTTAATTGATGGGGTTAGCGTATGCGAAGCTCTTGATCGAAGCCCCGGTAAACGGCGGCCGTAACTATAACGGTCCTAAGGTAGCGAAATTCCTTGTCGGGTAAGTTCCGACCTGCACGAATGGTGTAACGATGGCTAAGCTGTCTCCACCCGAGACTCAGTGAAATTGAAATCGCTGTTAAGATGCAGCGTATCCGCGGCTAGACGGAAAGACCCCGTGAACCTTTACTACAGCTTCACAGTGAACTTTGAGCCTATTTGTGTAGGATAGGTGGGAGGCTTTGAAACATGCACGCCAGTGTGTGTGGAGCCATCCTTGAAATACCACCCTGGTATGTTTGAGGTTCTAACTCTGGTCCCTTATCGGGATCGAGGACACTGTGTGGTGGGTAGTTTGACTGGGGCGGTCTCCTCCCAAAGAGTAACGGAGGAGCACGAAGGTGCGCTAAGCATGGTCGGACATCATGCGGTTAGTGTAATGGCATAAGCGCGCTTAACTGCGAGACAGACACGTCGAGCAGGTACGAAAGTAGGTCATAGTGATCCGGTGGTTCTGTATGGAAGGGCCATCGCTCAACGGATAAAAGGTACTCCGGGGATAACAGGCTGATACCGCCCAAGAGTTCACATCGACGGCGGTGTTTGGCACCTCGATGTCGGCT
>NZ_LWGF01000379.1:0-5263 GCF_001635355.1 Oleiphilus sp. HI0125 | reverse complement strand
CGGCGATGAACCGTTTCACTTCTGAGTTCGGGATGGGATCAGGTGGTTCCAGTTCTCTATGGTCGTCAGGCAAAACTCTGGTTGAAGTAACTTACTGACGTTACACCAACACTTAATTCTGCTGTTGTCTTTAACATTTGGAAGCAATAGTAGTCGCTTATGATTCATATCTTCATTATTCGTCGATTGTTCGATTGGTTGCCTATACACCCAGCCTTCTTTCGAAGACGCTTTGGCGTTATATAGTCAAGCCTCACGGGCAATTAGTACAGGTTAGCTCAACGCCTCACAACGCTTACACACCCTGCCTATCAACCTCATAGTCTTTAAGGGCCCTTTAGGATTCTCAAGGAATCAGGGAAAACTTATCTTGAAGGGGGCTTCCCGCTTAGATGCTTTCAGCGGTTATCCTGTCCGAACATAGCTACCGGGCAATGCGTCTGGCGACACAACCCGAACACCAGAGGTTCGTCCACTCCGGTCCTCTCGTACTAGGAGCAGCTCTTCTCAATTTTCCAACGTCCACGGCAGATAGGGACCGAACTGTCTCACGACGTTCTAAACCCAGCTCGCGTACCACTTTAAATGGCGAACAGCCATACCCTTGGGACCGGCTTCAGCCCCAGGATGTGATGAGCCGACATCGAGGTGCCAAACACCGCCGTCGATGTGAACTCTTGGGCGGTATCAGCCTGTTATCCCCGGAGTACCTTTTATCCGTTGAGCGATGGCCCTTCCATACAGAACCACCGGATCACTATGACCTACTTTCGTACCTGCTCGACGTGTCTGTCTCGCAGTTAAGCGCGCTTATGCCATTACACTAACCGCATGATGTCCGACCATGCTTAGCGCACCTTCGTGCTCCTCCGTTACTCTTTGGGAGGAGACCGCCCCAGTCAAACTACCCACCACACAGTGTCCTCGATCCCGATAAGGGACCAGAGTTAGAACCTCAAACATACCAGGGTGGTATTTCAAGGATGGCTCCACACACACTGGCGTGCATGTTTCAAAGCCTCCCACCTATCCTACACAAATAGGCTCAAAGTTCACTGTGAAGCTGTAGTAAAGGTTCACGGGGTCTTTCCGTCTAGCCGCGGATACGCTGCATCTTAACAGCGATTTCAATTTCACTGAGTCTCGGGTGGAGACAGCTTAGCCATCGTTACACCATTCGTGCAGGTCGGAACTTACCCGACAAGGAATTTCGCTACCTTAGGACCGTTATAGTTACGGCCGCCGTTTACCGGGGCTTCGATCAAGAGCTTCGCATACGCTAACCCCATCAATTAACCTTCCGGCACCGGGCAGGTGTCACACCCTATACGTCCTCTTTCGAGTTTGCAGAGTGCTGTGTTTTTAATAAACAGTCGCAGCTAACTGGTATCTTCGACTGCCGCTAGCTTAGGGAGCAAGTCCCGTCACCGGCAGCAGCGTACCTTCTCCCGAAGTTACGGTACCATTTTGCCTAGTTCCTTCACCCGAGTTCTCTCAAGCGCCTTGGTATTCTCTACCTGACCACCTGTGTCGGTTTGGGGTACGGTTCCTTTATATCTGAAGCTTAGAAGTTTTTCCTGGAAGCAGAGCATCAACCACTTCAATCCCGTAGGATCTCGTCATCAGTTCTCAGCCTTAGGGACCCGGATTTGCCTAAGTCCCCAGCCTACAACCTTAAACATGGACAACCATCGCCATGCTGGCCTAGCTTTCTCCGTCTCTCCATCGCAATATAAAGAAGTACAGGAATATTAACCTGTTTCCCATCGACTACGCTTCTCAGCCTCGCCTTAGGGGCCGACTCACCCTGCGCCGATTAGCGTTGCGCAGGAACCCTTGGTCTTCCGGCGGGGAGGTTTTTCACCCCCCTTATCGTTACTCATGTCAGCATTCGCACTTCTGATACCTCCAGCAAACCTCTCGATTCACCTTCAACAGCGTACAGAACGCTCCTCTACCATATAGATAAATCTATATCCGCAGCTTCGGTTCATAGTTTGAGCCCCGTTAAATCTTCCGCGCAGGCCGACTCGACTAGTGAGCTATTACGCTTTCTTTAAAGGGTGGCTGCTTCTAAGCCAACCTCCTAGCTGTCTAAGCCTTCCCACATCGTTTCCCACTTAACTATGAATTTGGGACCTTAGCTGGCGGTCTGGGTTGTTGCCCTCTCCACGACGGACGTTAGCACCCGCCGTGTGTCTCCCGTGCTCGCACTCCTAGGTATTCGGAGTTTGCATGGGGTTGGTAAGTCGGGATGACCCCCTAGCCCAAACAGTGCTCTACCCCCTAGGGTGATACACGAGGCGCTACCTAAATAGCTTTCGAGGAGAACCAGCTATCTCCGAGTTTGATTAGCCTTTCACTCCTATCCACAAGTCATCCCCTGGCTTTTCAACGACAGTGGGTTCGGTCCTCCAGTCAGTGTTACCTAACCTTCAACCTGCTCATGGATAGATCACTCGGTTTCGGGTCTAATCCTAGCAACTGTGCGCCCTATTAAGACTCGGTTTCCCTACGGCTCCCCTATACGGTTAACCTTGCTACTAAAATTAAGTCGCTGACCCATTATACAAAAGGTACGCAGTCACAGAACAAGTCTGCTCCCACTGCTTGTACGCATACGGTTTCAGGATCTATTTCACTCCCCTCACAGGGGTTCTTTTCGCCTTTCCCTCACGGTACTGGTTCACTATCGGTCAGTCAGGAGTATTTAGCCTTGGAGGATGGTCCCCCCATCTTCAGACAAGATAACACGTGTCCCGTCCTACTTAATATGTAACTAAAGCTGCTTCGTGTACGGGGCTATCACCCTCTATCGCCACACTTTCCAGAGTGTTCCACTACAACTTTAATTATCGGCTGTTCCCCGTTCGCTCGCCGCTACTAAGGGAATCTCGGTTGATTTCTTTTCCTCCGGGTACTTAGATGTTTCAGTTCTCCGGGTTCGCTTCTTACACCTATGTATTCAATGCAAGATAACCGCCTTATGACGGTTGGGTTTCCCCATTCGGAAATCGTTGGATCAAAGCTCGTTTACCAGCTCCCCAACGCTTATCGCAGGTTTCTACGTCCTTCATCGCCTCTGACTGCCAAGGCATCCACCGTATGCGCTTAGTCGCTTGACTATATAACCCAAAGAGTCCTCCAGGACGACCTTTTACCATCCCGGTCTTTGTGTCATACACGACCAATCGTAACGTTTCGCCGAATAACGCTTGATATGAATCTCATTTCTTACATTATCCGAGTTAAATGTTTTGCCGCTGATATATGGCAAAACAAATAACCTTAGCAATGTTATTAATAGTCATCACAACTACTAACAACGTTTCTACTATCACATTCCAAATTGTTAAAGAACATTCTGATTCTCTGATCAGAACTAAAAACACTCAAAGCAACGCTTTGAATATCTTTAGTTATGAACAGAAATTGGTGGAGCTAAGCAGGATCGAACTGCTGACCTCCTGCGTGCAAGGCAGGCGCTCTCCCAGCTGAGCTATAGCCCCATCTCTGGACTCGGCCTTCTGATAATTGGTAGGCCTGGGCAGACTTGAACTGCCGACCTCACCCTTATCAGGGGTGCGCTCTAACCACCTGAGCTACAGGCCTATTGTTCTTTAAATCTCAACCAAGCAATTCGTGTGAACTCTGACCGAAACGTGCACGTTTCGTTTAAGGAGGTGATCCAGCCCCAGGTTCCCCTAGGGCTACCTTGTTACGACTTCACCCCAGTCATGAACCACACCGTGGTAATCGTCCCCCCGAAGGTTAGACTAACTACTTCTGGTGCAATCCACTCCCATGGTGTGACGGGCGGTGTGTACAAGGCCCGGGAACGTATTCACCGTGACATTCTGATTCACGATTACTAGCGATTCCGACTTCATGGAGTCGAGTTGCAGACTCCAATCCGGACTACGATAGGCTTTCTGGGATTAGCTCCACCTCGCGGCTTAGCGTCCCTTTGTATCTACCATTGTAGCACGTGTGTAGCCCTGGTCGTAAGGGCCATGATGACTTGACGTCGTCCCCACCTTCCTCCGGTTTGTCACCGGCAGTCTCCTTAGAGTTCCCACCCGAAGTGCTGGCAAATAAGGATAAGGGTTGCGCTCGTTACGGGACTTAACCCAACATTTCACAACACGAGCTGACGACAGCCATGCAGCACCTGTCACTGCGTTCCCGAAGGCACCAATCTATCTCTAGAAAGTTCGCAGGATGTCAAGACCAGGTAAGGTTCTTCGCGTTGCATCGAATTAAACCACATGCTCCACCGCTTGTGCGGGCCCCCGTCAATTCATTTGAGTTTTAACCTTGCGGCCGTACTCCCCAGGCGGTCTACTTAGTGCGTTAGCTGCGCCACTAAGGAATCAAGTTCCCCAACGGCTAGTAGACATCGTTTACGGCGTGGACTACCAGGGTATCTAATCCTGTTTGCTCCCCACGCTTTCGCACCTCAGCGTCAGTATCAGTCCAGGTGGCCGCCTTCGCCACTGATGTTCCTTCCAATCTCTACGCATTTCACCGCTACACTGGAAATTCCACCACCCTCTACTGTACTCTAGCGAACCAGTTCCAAATGCAGTTCCCAGGTTGAGCCCGGGGCTTTCACATCTGGCTTAGTAAGCCGCCTACGCGCGCTTTACGCCCAGTAATTCCGATTAACGCTCGCACCCTCAGTATTACCGCGGCTGCTGGCACTGAGTTAGCCGGTGCTTCTTCTGTAGGTAACGTCAATCCTCGCAGGTATTAACTACGAGGCCTTCCTCCCTACTGAAAGTGCTTTACAACCCGAAAGCCTTCTTCACACACGCGGCATGGCTGCATCAGGCTTGCGCCCATTGTGCAATATTCCCCACTGCTGCCTCCCGTAGGAGTCTGGGCCGTGTCTCAGTCCCAGTGTGGCTGATCATCCTCTCAGACCAGCTAGAGATCGTCGCCTTGGTGAGCCATTACCTCACCAACTAGCTAATCTCACGCAGGCCCATCCAATAGCGAGAGCCGAAGCCCCCTTTCCTCCGTAGAGCTTATGCGGTATTAATCCGGTTTTCACCGGGCTATCCCCCACTACTGGGCAGGTTCCTACGCGTTACTCACCCGTCCGCCGCTCGTCAGCATCTAGCAAGCTAGATCTGTTACCGCTCGACTTGCATGTGTTAAGCCTGCCGCCAGCGTTCAATCTGAGCCATGATCAAACTCTTCAGTTTAATCTTCAAGTGTCATCCCGAAGGACAACTAAATTTGTCTCAAGTAAAACTAC
>NZ_LWGF01000378.1:0-2291 GCF_001635355.1 Oleiphilus sp. HI0125 | reverse complement strand
CCGAATGAGAACTTCAATGGTAATGTCACCGTCGACTTTACCGTGTCTGATGGTCAGGGTGGTACAGATACGGCCCAAGCGAATATTGTAGTTGTTCCGGTGAATGACCCGCCAGTTGCAGGGGATACGTCTTTCAGCATGAATGAGGACGGTACAATTACATTGACACCTGCACAGCTTTTGGCGAATTCAAGTGACGTTGAAGGTGATGTGAGTCTGCAAGGTGTGAGCTACTCAGGATCAGATGGAACGCTGAGTGCGAATGATGATGGCTCCTTTAGTTTTATTCCGAATGAGAATTTCAATGGCGACATTGTCCTCGATGTGGTTGTGCTAGATTCTGAGGGTGCGAGTGATACGGCCCAAGCGAATATCGTAGTTGTTCCTGTGAATGACCCGCCAGTTTCAGGTGACTTGGCGTATGCAATTGATGAGGATGGAAGTATCACACTGAGCCAAGAGCAGCTCTTGGCGCAAGCGAGTGATGTGGAGGGTGATACGCTCACGGCGTTGAATCTACAGACAGCCAATCCGGAACTGACGATTACAGATAATGGTGATGGGACGTTCACGCTGACACCGGCTGCAAACTTCAATGGTGATCTCGATATTAGTTTCGATGTATTCGATGGTGAAGCGACAGTTGCAGCCAATATTGATTTGACAGTGAACCCAGTGAATGATCTGCCGGTCGCGCAGGATCAGAATTTCCAGATGAACGAAGACGGGACGATCACGCTTACAGATGGGGATCTGTTAACGGGAGCGTCGGATGTTGATGGTGATACGCTGAGTATCTCAGATGTTGCATACACAGGTACGGATGGAATCTTCACCGATAATGGAGATGACACATATACCTTTGCACCGAATGAGAACTTCAATGGTAATGTCACCGTCGACTTTACCGTGTCTGATGGTCAGGGTGGTACAGATACGGCCCAAGCGAATATTGTAGTTGTTCCTGTGAATGACCCGCCAGTTGCAGGGGATACGTCTTTCAGCATGAATGAGGACGGTACAATTACATTGACACCTGCACAGCTTTTGGCGAATTCAAGTGACGTTGAAGGTGATGTGAGTCTGCAAGGTGTGAGCTACTCAGGATCAGATGGAACGCTGAGTGAGAATGATGATGGCTCCTTTAGTTTTATTCCGAATGAGAATTTCAATGGTGACATTGTCCTCGATGTGGTTGTGTTAGATGCTGAGGGTGCGAGTGATACGGCCCAAGCGAATATCGTAGTTGTTCCTGTGAACGACTTCCCTGTTTCAGGTAACTTGGCGTATGCAATTGATGAGGATGGAAGTATCACACTGAGCCAAGAGCAGCTCTTGGCGCAAGCGAGTGATGTGGATGGTGATACGCTCACGGCGTTGAATCTACAGACAGCCAATCCGGAACTGACGATTACAGATAATGGTGATGGGACGTTCACGCTGACACCGGCTGCAAACTTCAATGGTGATCTCGATATTAGTTTCGATGTATTCGATGGTGAAGCGACAGTTGCAGCCAATATCGATTTGACAGTGAACCCAGTGAATGATCTGCCGGTCGCGCAGGATCAGAATTTCCAGATGAACGAAGACGGGACGATCACGCTTACAGATGGGGATCTGTTAACGGGAGCGTCGGATGTTGATGGTGATACGCTGAGTATCTCAGATGTTGCATACACAGGTACGGATGGAATCTTCACCGATAATGGAGATGACACATATACCTTTGCACCGAATGAGAACTTCAATGGTAATGTCACCGTCGACTTTACCGTGTCTGATGGTCAGGGTGGTACAGATACGGCCCAAGCGAATATTGTAGTTGTTCCGGTGAATGACCCGCCAGTTGCAGGGGATACGTCTTTCAGCATGAATGAGGACGGTACAATTACATTGACACCTGCACAGCTTTTGGCGAATTCAAGTGACGTTGAAGGTGATGTGAGTCTGCAAGGTGTTAGCTACTCAGGATCAGATGGAACGCTGAGTGCGAATGATGATGGCTCCTTTAGTTTTATTCCGAATGAGAATTTCAATGGCGACATTGTCCTCGATGTGGTTGTGTTAGATGCTGAGGGTGCGAGTGATACGGCCCAAGCGAATATCGTAGTTGTTCCTGTGAACGACTTCCCTGTTTCAGGTAACTTGGCGTATGCAATTGATGAGGATGGAAGTATCACACTGAGCCAAGAGCAGCTCTTGGCGCAAGCGAGTGATGTGGATGGTGATACGCTCACGGCGTTGAATCTACAGACAGCCAATCCGGAACTGACGATTACAGATAATGG
>NZ_LWGF01000377.1:0-1770 GCF_001635355.1 Oleiphilus sp. HI0125 | reverse complement strand
CAACATAAGTGCAGACGACGCGGCGACGCAGCTCGAAGAAGCTCTTAGCGACAACGATCCAGATACTGAGACCACGACTGAAAGTTTTGATGTGATTGTTGAGGAAGCGACTGACCAAATTGCAGCTGAGGGTGAAGACTTCGATACGAAAACCGTATCTGAAACATTTCAAATGGATGTTACTAGCGTCAATGATGACCCAGAGGTCGGTAGTGCTATTGAACTTACTATGCAGGAAGATGACTCGCTTCTTGTAACGCAGCAATTGTTGCTGGCAAATTCGTCCGATGTGGATGGTGATACGCTCACGGCATTGAATCTACAGACAGCCAATCCGGAACTGACGATTACAGATAATGGTGATGGGACGTTCACGCTGACACCGGCTGCAAACTTCAATGGTGATCTCGATATTAGTTTCGATGTATTCGATGGTGAAGCGACAGTCGCAGCTAATATCGATTTGACAGTGAACCCAGTGAATGATCTGCCGGTCGCGCAGGATCAGAATTTCCAGATGAACGAAGACGGGACGATCACGCTTACAGATGGGGATCTGTTAACGGGAGCGTCGGATGTTGATGGCGATACGCTGAGTATCTCAGATGTTGCATACACAGGTACGGATGGAATCTTCACCGATAATGGAGATGACACATATACCTTTGCACCGAATGAGAACTTCAATGGTAATGTCACCGTCGACTTTACCGTGTCTGATGGTCAGGGTGGTACAGATACGGCCCAAGCGAATATTGTAGTTGTTCCTGTGAATGACCCGCCAGTTTCAGGTGACTTGGCGTATGCAATTGATGAGGATGGGAGTATCACACTGAGCCAAGAACAGCTCTTGGCGCAAGCGAGTGATGTGGATGGTGATACGCTCACGGCGTTGAATCTACAGACAGCCAATCCGGAACTGACGATTACAGATAATGGTGATGGGACGTTCACGCTGACACCGGCTGCAAACTTCAATGGTGATCTCGATATTAGTTTCGATGTATTCGATGGTGAAGCGACAGTTGCAGCCAATATTGATTTGACAGTGAACCCAGTGAATGATCTGCCGGTCGCGCAGGATCAGAATTTCCAGATGAACGAAGACGGGACGATCACGCTTACAGATGGGGATCTGTTAACGGGAGCGTCGGATGTTGATGGTGATACGCTGAGTATCTCAGATGTTGCATACACAGGTACGGATGGAATCTTCACCGATAATGGAGATGACACATATACCTTTGCACCGAATGAGAACTTCAATGGTAATGTCACCGTCGACTTTACCGTGTCTGATGGTCAGGGTGGTACAGATACGGCCCAAGCGAATATTGTAGTTGTTCCTGTGAATGACCCGCCAGTTTCAGGTGACTTGGCGTATGCAATTGATGAGGATGGAAGTATCACACTGAGCCAAGAACAGCTCTTGGCGCAAGCGAGTGATGTGGATGGTGATACGCTCACGGCGTTGAATCTACAGACAGCCAATCCGGAACTGACGATTACAGATAATGGTGATGGGACGTTCACGCTGACACCGGCTGCAAACTTCAATGGTGATCTCGATATTAGTTTCGATGTATTCGATGGTGAAGCGACAGTCGCAGCCAATATCGATTTGACAGTGAACCCAGTGAATGATGCGCCTGTTGTAAGCGCTAATATATCAGTAACAATAGAAGAGGACGGCACGTATACACTGACGCAAGCGGAATTGTTGCAATTTGCGTCGGATGTGGATGGCGACGATCTTACAGCCGTTATTGG
>NZ_LWGF01000376.1:0-2298 GCF_001635355.1 Oleiphilus sp. HI0125 | reverse complement strand
ATCCGCAACAGCATCAACCTGCACCGTAATTTGGTGACTACTGATCTCGACACTCTGACTCACTCCCTCAGGGTCAACATCTTCGGTCGTCACTTCAACAGTTAAGGTGATATCCTGACTATCATGGAGACTAGGCGTATAACTTAATCCCGCTAACTCTCCAACCGTTAAATGATATTTTCCATCCGCATCCATGACGCCAGCAGACAGCAAGGCATTAGCCGGCACACCACTAATCACAATGTCTGTGATGCTTTCCGAACCATCCGCGTCAGGTTGACTAATATCAAGATTTAACGCGATCGCTGTATCTTCATCTCCACGTGCTGATGCCACTACGACAGCCTGTTCTGACACGGGCAACACTTCTACATTAAAACTAATCGTGTCACTCACTTGGCTAACGAGGCCTGACTCAGGGTCAACATCATTCACCAATGCCGTCGCACTCAAGATAAAATCATCACTACTATGTGCCGGTGCTTGTATGGTTAGACTCGCTAAATCGTCAATATTCACGATCCAAACACCACTACCCTGATCGGCACCCGTTGAAAGCTGCGCGCCCTCCGGAACACCCTCGAAACGCACCGCAGTAATCGACTCAGAACCATCTAGATCGACAAGATCCGCCGTTATATCCAGGCTAATCGGTTCATCTTCGTTTCCGCTAATGTCGTTCGCTTGTAACGTTGGGACATCCGCCACTGGGATAACTGAAACATGATATTGTGCGGTGCTACTCGCTTCCGTAACCACACCACTATCTGGATCTTCGTCCTGATGCGTCACCATGACATCCAACGTAAAGTCAGTACTGTCATGCAACGGAGGCGTTAACGTCAGCGCTGCTAGATCCTCGGCCAATACAGTCACTGTATCGTCAGCATTGACCGTACCGTGGCTAAACACTGCGCCGTCTGGCACTTGCGAGAACGTAACGCTAACGATACTTTCAGAACCATCTTGATCGACTAAAAGCGCTTGTATATCAATATTGAATGCAGTGTCTTCATTGATATCAACATGACTATCAACCAGTGTCGCCGTATCCACGACCGCGTTAACCTCAACATCCACCGTCGACAAGGTCTCAGACGTACTCACCTCTCCTGTCTCAGGATCGACATCTGCCACGCTCGCCAACACCGATAAGCTGAAGTCTTCGCTATCATGCAGCGGTGGCGTAATCGTTAGACCGACCAACTGATCGACACTTAAGGTCCAGCTATTGTCACCGTTATCAACGCCAGCTGATAACGTCGCACCCACTGGCACATCGCTGATTACTATCGATTGCACTGACTCAGAACCATCAAGATCCACCAAGCTAGCCATAATATCGAGTGTAATAGCCGTATCTTCATCACCTGTCGCAGGGGTCATCACCAAGGTTGGCGCATCCGCAACAGCATCAACCTGCACCGTAATTTGGTGACTACTGATCTCGACACTCTGACTCACTCCCTCAGGGTCAACATCTTCGGTCGTCACTTCAACAGTTAAGGTGATATCCTGACTATCATGGAGACTAGGCGTATAACTTAATCCCGCTAACTCTCCAACCGTTAAATGATATTTTCCATCCGCATCCATGACGCCAGCAGACAGCAAGGCATCAGCCGGCACACCACTAATCACAATGTCTGTGATGCTTTCCGAACCATCCGCGTCAGGTTGACTAATATCAAGATTTAACGCGATCGCTGTATCTTCATCTCCACGTGCTGATGCCACTACGACAGCCTGTTCTGACACGGGCAACACTTCTACATTAAAACTAATCGTGTCACTCACTTGGCTAACGAGGCCTGACTCAGGGTCAACATCATTCACCAATGCCGTCGCACTCAAGATAAAATCATCACTACTATGTGCCGGTGCTTGTATGGTTAGACTCGCTAAATCGTCAATATTCACGATCCAAACACCACTACCCTGATCGGCACCCGTTGAAAGCTGCGCGCCCTCCGGAACACCCTCGAAACGCACCGCAGTAATCGACTCAGAACCATCTAGATCGACAAGATCCGCCGTTATATCCAAGCTAATCGGTTCATCTTCGTTTCCGCTAATGTCGTTCGCTTGTAACGTTGGGACATCCGCCACTGGGATAACTGAAACATGATATTGTGCGGTGCTACTCGCTTCCGTAACCACACCACTATCTGGATCTTCGTCCTGATGCGTCACCATGACATCCAACGTAAAGTCAGTACTGTCATGCAACGGAGGCGTTAACGTCAGCGCTGCTAGATCCTCGGCCAATACAGTCACTGTATCGTCAGCATTGACCGT
>NZ_LWGF01000375.1:0-705 GCF_001635355.1 Oleiphilus sp. HI0125 | reverse complement strand
AATAAATTTAAACAGCAAAAGTCTGTGAACCTGCTCAAGAACACCAACTACACCATTAGTGAAATCGCAGAGCGAATAGGTTTTAGCGATAGCTCTACGTTTCGTAGAGCATTCAAGACGTGGACCGGCCAGCAGCCTTCTAAACTACGCAAGCACGCTCAAACATTTCCCTAAGTCTTATCAACTATTTGGTCAATGAAGCACGCTGTTTAAAGTCGAGTTCAGAAGATTTTTTAACGCGAAATATGGCGCCGCGAGTCAAAAGAGTGAGTAAGGTTAAGCCCATGACGACACTGACAAACCAATTTCCGTAAAGTGTGTATAGGGTCTGTTCAGAGCGCCAATCAACAATAGAGGCGCGAACACCCTCTTCACCTAAAGGCACATTATTCACGACGCGACCCGCGGGATTTATCACCGCACTAATGCCGCCGTTCGTTGCACGCACAAACCACCGCCGATGTTCGATAGCCCGTAATTTGGCCATCGCCAAATGAATGTATGGCTCTTTACTCATTCCAAACCAACTATCGTTAGCAACAGAGATAATCAATTCGGCATGATTGTTTGCCACCATCTCGCGCACTAATTCAGGAATCACGGTTTCATAACAAATAGGTGTGCTTATACGACGTCCTTTAAAGGTCAGCGCCGTTAAGGAATCACCCGCTTCAAAACGTGAGTATTCCGGAAATACCTGCGCAA
>NZ_LWGF01000374.1:0-650 GCF_001635355.1 Oleiphilus sp. HI0125 | reverse complement strand
TGAAATGAGTTTTGATGGTTATACGTTTGTTCTAAGCACGCCCAAGGCTAGTATCAGTGTTTTTTTTCATAACAAGTTTCAGGCTAATTATCGTAATAATATTGAGCTTGAAGAGCTGTACGACTTAGCGTGCAAGATCGCAAAAACTGATGCCGCTTGAGAACTGAAATAAGGGTTCGAAGACAAGAGGCACCTTCGAACCCCCAAACTTATTTGCAACTAGCGCAGATCTGATCACCATAGTAATTGTTCACGTAATTGCAGCTATTCTCCGTAATTCTGAGCTGCGACTTCTCTTTTCTTCTCTTTGAGATACTTCTCAATTAGGCTGCTTATTAGCTCTGATGCCGCGCGTTCGCTTATTGGTGGTATTGCTGCGAAGTCGGCGGTCGGCTCAAGTCTGTGTTTATGGAATGCTACGTTAGCTTGGGCATGGTAGTATGCTAAGACCTTATTCTCTTCTAGGGTTACTTGGAGTGTGAATTCCTGATTCAAGTATTTACAGTCGCTGCTGAACATCATTTCGTGCTGGCGTTCATCGACGATGTCTTGCGAGTCCTTGATGCTAGCGCTCTTATCCTCCCGTTCTAACCCCACAACCTCTAAGTCATGTGTGTTTTCTGCTGGTGCCTTAGGTGCTTCTACTACGG
>NZ_LWGF01000373.1:0-9007 GCF_001635355.1 Oleiphilus sp. HI0125 | reverse complement strand
ATGGCATGGAGTGTATGTCCAGAAGGGAAGCTATAGCGATCGAGCGTGGCACAAACTTGAAAAATATGGGTGTAAGAAATGAATGGCCGTTCGCGCACCCATGTTTTTTTAAGTGTTTTATAAAGTAAAACACCTATCAAACCTGTGATGATGTAAGTGACCAATACGGGAAGCGCATTGAGTCCATCAATGTATAGTAAAGATAAGCCAGCAAGATACCAAAAAACACCATTGCCTAAGCGGCTCACTATCGTAAAGAAAATACCAATCCAAGGTTGTCTGCAGAACCCGTTTAGCATTCTGCATAGTTGTATGTCAGCGGCTTGAGCTTTCTGGCTTAAAACGAAGGTTCGATCTATTTGCATGTGCTTTACCGTATTGAGTCGATTGCGATTTTTCGAGTGTTTTACAGAATTGCTGAACTATTTTTTGCCAGTTCAGTCGTTGTGCTAGAACAACTGAACTCATTGATAGATTTTTGCGAAGATCGGTTTTCTCATAAGCTGCGATTGCATTTTTGATGAACTGGCGATCATCGCCAAGGTCAGCAAGAAAAGCTGATTGGCGGTTATCTAAATGCTCTTTCGCCGCGGCATCATCAAACGCACAGATACAACAACCGCTCGCCATTGCTTCAGTGACAACATTGCCAAACGTGTCTGTTTGGCTGGGGAATAGGAAGATGTCGCCGGAGGCATAATGTTGTGCAAGTTCTTCGCCTCGCTTCACTCCTGCAAAAATTAAAGCAGGGTAGCGTGCAGCAAGACTTGGTTTGAGAGGGCCATCACCTACCAACACGAACTTAGCTTTGGGGTATTTTTCGCTAATGCTCTCGTAAGTGTCTGCAAGGAGTTCTAAGTTTTTTTCAGCAGCGATACGACCTACGTATAAAAACACGGGCTCGTTTTCAGAAGCTCCCCATTGATCGCGAAGCTGTTGATTTCTTTTTGTCGGAGAAAATAGTTCGCCATCGATACCGCGCGAGACCACTTCAGTGTTCGTAAAACCTTTGTGTTCAAGCATTTGTTTTTGTTGTTGTGTAGGAACAAGCGTGCTTGCACTCGTGTTATGAAACCATCTCATATACTTCATGATGAGAGGCTCCAAAAAACCAAAGTTGTAAAACTTAGAGTAACTTTGGAAGTTAGTATGAAAGCCCGTAACTGCGCCTATTTTAAGTTGCTTTGCTGCTTTTAATGCCGCGTAACCAAGGGGACCTTCTGTTGCAATATAGATTGCGCAGGGTTTGATTCGTTGAAGCTGGTGCTTCATCCACTTTTGAGAGACTAAGCCAAACTTCAGATCAGCATAACCAGGGATAGGTAAGCCAAATACAAGCTTGTCTGACTCTCTATCGAAGGTTCGAGAATCTATAGCTTTGTCGGCTGAGTGTTGCTTGGGACGAATCACCGTTACCCGAATACCTAAGGCAAGCATGCCGTCAACCCATTTACCGAGCGTTGTTGCTACACCGTTGATTTCTGGGCGATAGGTTTCTGTCACCAACAAAACATTTTTTAATGTCATTACATAGCCCCTCTCTGTCTCATGGGGCATACATTGATCAGCGAATATTACAGTTAGGCTGCAAAGTGATGACGAAAATATGAACAATGCGCTTTTGTTTTTTTGGTTTAGAACAAACTCGGGTTACACTTTGCGCGTTCAAATTTCTAGACGAAGGTATCTGTATGTCGCGCACTGTATTTTGTCGCAAATACCAAGAAGAGCTCCCTGGTTTGCCTGTTCCACCAATGCCCGGGGCAATAGGGCGAGATCTGTTCGAAAATATTTCACAGAAAGCATGGCAAGAATGGCAAGGTCATCAAACCATGCTGATCAATGAAAAGCACTTGAATATGATGGACCCAAGTGCGCGCGAATTTTTGCGCGAACAGATGCAAAAATTCCTTTCGAATGAAGCTTTTGAGCAAGCTGAAGGCTATGTTCCGCCTACAAAATAACCAACTTTAATTTACTTCACATTTAGTTGATAAAACTGCTTGACTCACTAAAACGAAACGGGTTTAATACGCCCCCGTTGAAGGCAAGACCTCAACGAAAAAGCTTGGTGAGAATATGATCAAGACAGTGAGAAAACACTGTAAAAAATAAGCCCGGATAGCTCAGTCGGTAGAGCAGGGGATTGAAAATCCCCGTGTCGGTGGTTCGATTCCGCCTCCGGGCACCACTTTTCAAAAAGGCCGCTTTTCAAGCGGCCTTTTTCGTTTCTAACCTTTGGCGCTTTCCATCTCTTCATTAATGTATTTGCCAGCAGCAAGGAACTGCCAGATAGCAATAATACTGAATACAACGGAGACACCTAGTACTGCATAGCCCACTGATCGCGTACCGAAATCTGCACTTAGCTGATCACTGATAATACCGACAAGCACAGGGCCTAAGCCTAGGCCAAGAATATTGATCGCGAAAAATAAAATGGCTGAGGCGAGTGCGCGCATTCGCACATTGACCAGTCCTTGTACCATGGCCAAGCTTGGGCCCATATATACAGTTGCCATGGTGGCTGGAATAGCAAACAAGCAAAGCACTAAATAAAGTTCATCGAGCATGTAAACAAGGAACAAAAACGGGAGTGCTATCGCTGCCGAAACAGCAGGTATCCAGATATACCAGCGCTTGTCCTGTACACCTTTTTTATCCGCTAGATAACCTCCGTATAAGGTTCCGGCACCACCTAAGATACCACTGATGAGCGCAAGCCAAGTGCCGAGTTCGCCAGTTTGAATGTCAAAGTTACGCAGCGTATAAGGGGCAAACCAAATCGCGCTGCCATACGCGATAAGCGCAAGACATGAAGCGCCGAGAGAGATATGTCTGAAAGATTTTTTGCTCCACAGCGTTTTGATCGATTCCTTAAATGACACCGCATCCTCGACCTTTTCAATCGCGTCACGTGCGCCGCGAATCGGTTCTTTAATCGTGGTTTGAATGAGAATGCCAATTAAGATGCCTGGTACGCCGACCACAATAAAAGCAACACGCCAGCCAAAGAATTCGTTAATCCAGCCGCCTAGTAGAAAGCCGAATAGAACACCGATATTGATGCCAAGAGAGTAGATCGATAAGGCAGTACCGCGTTTTTCGGCAGGGTACATATCCGAAATCATGGAATGAGCTGGCGGACTGCAGCCTGATTCACCCACACCAACCCCGATGCGTGCGAGTAGTAGCTGAGTATAGTTTTGAGCAAAGCCGCTAATTGCGGTGAAAAAACTCCATGTGGATATGGCGATGCTCATGATGTTTCGCCGTACCCATTTGTCAGCAAGTCGCGCGACTGGAATGCCCATCATGACGTAAAAGAAGGCGAATGCGATACCCGTGAGTAAGCCTAACTGAGCATCACTCAGCAGCAATTCTTGCTTGATTGATTCCTGAAGAATCACAAGAATCTGTCGATCAATAAAATTGAAGGCGTAGGCCATGGTCAACATGAACAATACATAGTTTCGGTAGCGTGTATTGTCGTATGGATTCTCGGTAGAGGAAGGGAGGATTTCTGCGCATGACGCTGTTTTAGTGTTTTCGTTTGGCATGGCCGACGAAGTGGTTTCTGTAATGGAAGACATGGATGTGTACCGTGGTTTGTTATTGTTGTACTACGATATTGCGAACGCCTGAATCGCGTAATTGGATTTATGTTGTTTATTTTTTGCTCAGCTAGAGTAAATGAAGTGGGTGTGCAGCACAATGCTCCGAGTATCGTAGAATGATCCCTTCGCATGTCGGCATACTGTAAGGTTGATTGGCACTTCAGCGCGAGTTATCGCTCTTCGGTGCAGTTCTCGAAGTGTGGGAGCTTATGTGGTTTCTAATGTAAGACTAATAAGAACCACAGTTTTGCGAGCGCGCAAATTATCTTAGGGGTGGACAGTGTTTCTTATAGTCGCTCTTGGTCGAAGCACGCGTTCAACCAAGAGCTTCTTGAACGTTTTACTTGGCTTCTGCGCGACCAGTGAACTTGCGTTCTTCTACGTTGATCTTGATCCGATCGCCAGTAGAAATATGCTCAGGCACCTGAACAATCAAACCTGTTGATAGAGTCGCTGGTTTGGTGCGTGCACTTGCTGAAGCGCCTTTGATAGATGGGTCTGTTTCGACAATTTCCAGCTCAACAATCAATGGGGTTTCAACGGCTACTGGATGGTCATTTAAGATCAGAACCTGTAGGCCTTGAGATGCATCGGTGATAAACAGCAACTCTTCTTCAATGCTGGCTTTTTGCAGTGAGTAAGACGAATAGTCTTCGCTATCCATAAATACATATTCGTCGCCATCGTTGTATGAAAATGTGACGGGACGTCTGCTCAAGTCGGCGAAATTAAGCATGTCAGAATCTTTGAAAGTTTCGTCAATCTTCTGGCCAGTTGTCACGTTATACATGCGCATACGGTAAAGGCTCCCTCCCGCTCTGCCTTGCGGAACAGAACGCTCGATGTCTTTTACAAAATACGCTTCGCCGTTGTACTCAATGGCTGCATTCTTTTTTATTTCGCTAGCTTTTGGCATGTCTTTACTCTCTTTGAATTTATTTTGGAGCCTATTATAAGGAGCGAAATGGAATTGATAAGTGTTTTATGTGCAGAAGAATAAAGGTGATTGTTTTGTTATGTGTGATACAAAACATAATAACGCGGTTGCGCATCGAGATAGAGCGAAAGCGTGAGCTGAGTCTATTCCTTTAAATGCTGTCGCAAGTATGGGAGCTATTTTTTAGTTCATGTTTACTGAAAGCGTCAGGATAATTTACATTTCTCTTTTTTTTATATTCAGGTTTTATGGTTAAGTTATTGATATCAGATGGTTCATAAAAAATGGTTGGATATTTGCTGCATTCACCGAGCCGAATTGGTGACTTTATTTATAAGATTGGAGATTTGCAGATGTATACACGGATGACTGCTTTTGTTGTGGCTATGTTGCTCGCAGTAAGTGCGCAAGCCGCTATTATTTTTCAGGATGATTTTGATTCTGAGGGAACTCAGACTTCTCACCTTAACTACAATGGGTTTACTAACTGGACTGTCAGCGAAGGTACTGTTGATTTGGTAGGTACGCCAAACCCGTGGGGTATTGGATGTGTTGGTGGCGCTGGTAAGTGTGTTGATTTAGATGGTACTACTCGCAATGCAGGCGTATTCTCTAGTTCATCTATTTTTCTTGCCGCAGGTACTTACGAGTTGAGTTTTGACATCTCAGGAAATCAGCGAAACAGTGGTGGCGATACAATGGCTGTTACCTTGGGCGGATTCTTTGATCAGAACTTCTCTTTGAACAGCTCTGATCCATGGCAGACAGTCACTTATCAATTTATTGTTGGCAGTGACACAAGTGATTCGATTATTTTTAATCACGCTGGCGGCGACAATATTGGCATTATGTTAGATAACGTTGTTCTTAGCTCTGTTGATGTTCCAGAGCCTGGTTCGTTAGCTCTTCTTGGGTTGGGCTTGCTCGGTTTGCGAGTAGCTAGAAAGCGTTAGTTTCAGGCACTTTCTTATTGTAGGAAGCCCGCTATTAAGCGGGCTTTTTCGTTTCTGCCTCAAGAAAACTTTCGTCTTCGCTTCTGTCTTTCAGTTGAACACCAGAGAGCTTTTTGATTCGTGCTTCATTTAATAAATAAGTCGCTTTTTGAGCTGCCTCTGAATAGCCCATTCCGGCTTGTCGAATGTTTGAAATACAGTTTCTGCTAGCATCAGTTAAATTGAGTTTTGGAGACCAAGTTAGGTAGAGCCCCATGCTGTCAGGAGAACTTAAACCGGGGCGTTCTCCAATCAAAACCAAGACGCTTTTTGCATTTAAAAGTGTGCCGATATGATCTCCAATCGCGACGCGACCTTGTTCAACGATACAAATTGGCGCAATGTTCCATGACTCTGAGGGGGCTTCTCGCGCTCCTAATCGAGGTAATAACTCGGCTAGAAATGGCGCAGCATTTTGCTCGATGGCAAACGCAGACAGACCATCAACAACGACAATCGCTAAGTCGTAGTCGATGTTTTTGTTGCCTTGGTCTTGATTGAGTAATTCGCATGATGGCTCATTTAAGAGTCGGCCAAAATCGGGGCGTTGCAGGTATTCTTGGCGATTTTTGGCTTGGCTATGAAGCGCTAGAGTGCCTAAATCACTCACTTCCTTAAGTGCGTTTAGATCTGTTGAAATGTTTTCAAAGCTCAATGGGGTATGCACGACATCTTGTGCTTTTGCATGTGCAAGCTGAAAGGCTAATGAGTGCTTCGTTGGTATGCTGATGCCCGCACGCCCTAGTCCAATTCTCGCATCTGTAAATGTACGTAGTCTCTCCCAAGGATTGTCAGTAACTGATGCTTCAGAGTTTTTTGCCGTTTGAACTTGTTTGTTCTGTTCGTCTTTGCTCATCTTAACTTCCTGCGAGGCGCTTAATAGAGTCGTTAAACAGAGCAGGGACATGGCTGTTCAAACTAAAGCTATTGTGATCGTTCGCAATCTCTAATTTATGAAGCCACGCCTCAAATTCTGGCGCAGGTCTAAGGCCCAAAGCACGTCTTGCGTATAAGGCATCATGAAATGAAGTGGTCTGGTAATTCAGCATGATGTCATCTGATCCAGGAATTCCCATAATGAAATTGCAGCCAGCGACACCGAGCAGTGTCAGTAAATTATCCATGTCGTTTTGGTCTGCATCAGAGTGATTGGTGTAGCAAACATCACACCCCATTGGTACGCCGAGAAGCTTGCCGCAAAAATGGTCTTCTAAACCCGCACGTGTGATTTCTTTACCGTTGTATAGGTATTCTGGACCGATGAATCCGACCACCGTATTGACCAGAAGCGGATTGAATTTTCGCGCAACTGCATAAGCTCTTGCTTCACATGTTTGTTGGTCAACCATATGGTGTGCATTTGCAGACAATGAACTGCCTTGGCCTGTCTCAAAATACATGACGTTATTGCCTATCGTTCCTCGATTTAGCGATAGTGCCGCATCGTGTGCTTCGGCAAGCGTGCTTAGATTAAAGCCAAAGCTGTCATTTGTAGCTTGCGTGCCGCCAATAGATTGAAACACCAAATCGACAGGAGCGTTTTTTTCTATGGCTTCGATCGTATTTGTTACGTGGGTAAGAACACAGGATTGCGTTGGTATTTCGTAGCTTTCGATGAGTTCGTTCGTCATATCGAGCAATCGACAGGTCTGAGTGACATTATCAGTGGCGGGATTTATTCCGATGACTGCATCGCCATTGGCATAGAGCAATCCATCAAGGATGCTCGCTGCGATCCCCGTGAGATCGTCAGTAGGGTGATTTGGTTGAAGTCGGGTTGATAAGTGGCCGGGGAGTCCAATGGTATTTCTAAATGCGGTACTGACGTGGCACTTTTTAGAAACCAGTATCAAATCTTGATTACGCATTATTTTACTGACCGCGGCGGCCATTTCTGGCGTGATGCCTGAGCGAATTGTCGTTAGCATTTCGGTGCTTGCGAGATCACTAAGTAGCCAGTTTCTAAAATCTCCAACCGTAAGATGAGATATGGGTTCAAAGGCTGCTTTATTGTGCTCATCAATGATCAGTCGTGTTATTTCGTCATCTTCGTAGGGAATGAGCGTATCTTCTAGAAATCGTTTAAGTGGTACTTCCGCGAGCACCATCTGTGCAACAACCCTCTCTTCAGCATTACTCGCTGCGAGTCCAGCTAATCGATCACCAGAGCGAGCAGGAGTTGCTTTCGCCATGAGCTCTTTTAGATCGTTGAAGTGATAGGTTGTTGACCCGACGCTGTGATGAAACGAATAACGACCTTTATTCATGTTTTGTTCTCTAGGATCTTGTCGTTTTTATTCATTGTTCTGTGTACCCAAAAACTCTCTCTCATGCAGTGATGAACCACAAGAGAGGGAGGGCGCGGAACTTAGTTAGTTGTTTTAAAGCTTCTCTTTAATAATCTGCTCTTCTTTTTTTGAAGCAATAGTTTGGCCAAGTAATGCGGTATTAGAGTGCTTGTGAATGTTTTGTATACGGCAATTGAACTTGATGCTAAGTATAGCGCTGAGGCACTCTATAACGCCGTGAACTGTGATGGCGATTATTGCACATTGCTATGTATAGGGTTTGGGGCCGCTCACGACTTTTATACAAGAGCATCCCTCTGTTGCTGAAATAAAGTAAGGATATTTTTAGTGTTTTGGGAATTTTTTTGTGATGAGACTTCTTGGGCGTGCTAGATGCTGGACAGCGTATTGTTTCTATTGATTTACTCAAATAGCGCCCACTTATAGTGCGTTTATATAATTGCTCAGTAAATTAATTTGTTTTATGTTTTCATTAATCGGTTTTATCGATGAATAAGCCTTAAAACAACTGAAAAACTTCATAAATGTCGTCTAAATTTTATCCACTTACTTAGTGTCGCATGTTTAGGATGTTTATGTTTGTTTCTCTTACTCGTTCTTTTTTGTTGGCTGTATCGTGTTTTGTTGTCTTGGCAGGTATTTCTCCGTCAGCGCTAGCTATTAGCGCGGCTGAGTATGGTGTAGTACTGAACTTGTCTGGTAAGCAGCGCATGCTCACCCAGAAAATGTCTAAAGAGGTGACACTAGTTGCTTTAGGCGTTGATGCGGAACAGAACATCAAAAACCTAAGTGCTACGTCTGATTTGTGTGACCGCACGCTGAAAGGCTTGCGTGACGGCGATGCAGAGCTTGGTCTACCTTCAACGGAGTCGAAACGTATCGTACGACAGCTCGACAAGGTGGATGGTATTTGGGCTGAGTTCTATCCGGTTATTAAAGATGTGATCGGTTCAGGTGCGGTGACGCAGGATCAATTATCTCTAATTGCAGAAAAGAATCTTCCCTTGCTTAAGCAAATGAACAAAGCTGTTGGGCTATACGAAAAAGACGCGAAAAGAACGGAACTGAGGCCTCACCCGGGCTCGCAACAACGATCAACCTTGCCGGCAAGCAGCGAATGTTGACCCAAAAAATGAGTAAAGAATACTTTTT
>NZ_LWGF01000372.1:0-1279 GCF_001635355.1 Oleiphilus sp. HI0125 | reverse complement strand
CCTAATTTGTAGGGGAGTGGTTCGGGTAAACGCTCAAATCGGTCCCAATATGCAACGCGGTGTACTCCAATATGCCAGTTAGGCACGATGTAATGCTCATTGAGCAATACGCGATCTAGAGCATGCATGATGGTAATAACTTCTCGTTCGGAAGTTACTTGGAGAAGTTGAGCGATTAGCGCGTCGATTGCTGGGTTATTAATGCCTGCGTAGTTAAAGCTGCCTTCTACATCGACCAGATCGCTATGGTAGTAGTCGCGTTGTTCGTAGCTTGGTGCATTACCTTGGCTAAGCACAAAGGTCATCATGTCGAAATCGAAATTATCGAGTCTGGCTTTGTACTGCGCGCTTTCAACTAGGCGTGGGTTAGCTTTAATGCCAACACGCTCGAGGTTCTTAATGAAGGGCAGAATGATACGTTTTAGTCCTGCTTGACGATAAATGAATTCAAATTCGAAGGGCTTACCTGTTTCGGTATGAATCAGTTGCTTACCATCTAATTTCCAGCCTGCTTCTTTCAGTAGATCCATTGCTGCACGCATCTTCTTGCGTATATTGCCGTCGCCTTTGCTTTGCTCGAAGCCAAATTCCTTATTAAATACGCTCGCTGGAAGTTGGGTTTTAAATGGCTCAAGTAAGGCAAGTTCTGCTTCAGAAGGAAGTCCTGAACTTGCATATCGAGAGTTCGGGAAGTAGCTCAGATTGCGCGTGTAGGCATTATGGAAAAGGGCTGCGTTGGTCCATTCGAAATCAAACAGGTGTGAAAGCGCTAGGCGCACGCGTCTATCAGAGAATAAATCACGACGCGTGTTAAAAAAGAAGCCTTGTGTTCCTGAAGGAATAGAGTGCGGGATGGCTTCTTTGATGACTTTGCCGCTATTGAGAGCAGGGAAGTCATACCCCTGTGCCCAGTTTTTTGCTGTGTAGTCATAGAAGATATCAAACTCGTCTGACTTAAATGCTTCGAATGCGATGGATTGATCACGGTAAAAATCAAAGCGCACTTGATCGAAGTTAAACCGGCCTTGGTAAACGTTTAAGTCCTTACCCCAAAAGTCTGGTACGCGCTCTAAGGTAATGCTTGATCCGATATCGACCTTTCCTATTTTATAAGGGCCGCTCAGCAGGGGAGTAACTTCTGATGAGGTCTCAAAATCTTTGCTTTCCCAAAAGTGCTTTGGCAATACAGGGAGCTCGCCTGTTCTGAAAATTGCTTGTTTGGCTGCGCCGCTTTTTAAAGTGAAACGTACGGTGTCGGTGTCGATCGCTGCCACGCTAT
>NZ_LWGF01000371.1:0-723 GCF_001635355.1 Oleiphilus sp. HI0125 | reverse complement strand
ACAAATGAGGTCGCGACACATAAAGCAACAGCAACTAAGAATTTAATATACATAATGTGTTCACACTTAACTAAGTAGAATAAAAGAAGGGGCTACTGAGCCCCTTCCCTATTTTCTATAAGCCTGCTGACTTAAGTCGACGTGCATGGTTTTCAAACAATACAACTGGATCGACTTCAAATAAGTTTGATAAGCCGAAGAACAAGTTAACGCCATCAAGGTGGTTAATGTTGTAGTTCACACGTAGAACATCACCCCAGCGCTGTTGACAACTACCTACTAGACCATCATTGCGACCAGAGATCGTTGCGCCGGTGAAAGCCAAGAATGGGTCAGAAATATCAAGAGCGTTCGTTAGCAAGAAGTCGCCGCCCCATGACCAATAACGTATACCATTTACTTCAGCTGCGCCTTCTCCACACGAAGATGTAGGACGACCCGCGGGAAATAAGTCATTGAATGCTTCCGCGCCAGGTGTTGTTAGGAACGTTACCGCACCTAAAGCGTCCTGCGTGTATTCAGAATTGCCGGCAAGGGCGTCAATAATGTCTCCAAGGAAGTTAAGTGCACCTTCGATCAGTGCCTCTGTACCACCACCTACAGGAACGATTCCTCTCGCTGCATCCGCAAAACCTGACCCACTGTTTGCACCGTTTACTGAGGTAACAGAAGCAACTAAGTCTGGACGAACACCTGCAACATAACGGCTAGTTGGTGAACCCA
>NZ_LWGF01000370.1:0-598 GCF_001635355.1 Oleiphilus sp. HI0125 | reverse complement strand
TTTCATCCTTATGGTGGGTAAGATGTAGCCAAAATGTAGTTGAAGACTAATTGAATCATAAATTAATAGGTGGTTTTACGTGGATGTAGGAAAGCGCTTGTCTGAAGTACGTAAAAAGTCGGGAATTTCGCAACGAGAACTAGCTAAGCGTGCTGGTGTTACGAATTCTACAATCTCGATGATCGAAAAGAACAGCGTCAGCCCCAGTGTGAGCTCTTTGAAGAAAGTACTCTCTGGATTACCTATGTCTCTAATGGAGTTCTTCGATTCTGACGACTCTTCGCGTGTTGATACGCCAGTTGTGTATAGCGCTGACGAATTCTTAGATACCTCAAGCCCTGGTTTAGATTGGAAGCTTATTGGTAAGGCTTTCCCTAATCGGCAAATGTCTTTTATGGTCGAAAAGTTAAGCCCCGGTGCAGATACCGGTGAAGACATGTATATGCATGAAGGTGAAGAGGCTGGGTATGTCTTAAGTGGCAAAATGGAGCTTACGGTTGATGGTGAGGTCTACATTGTTGAGGCCGGTCAAGGTTATTACTTTGATTCACGCAAAGAACACCGTTTCAGAAACCCTTTCGATAGTAATTGTGAGCTA
>NZ_LWGF01000369.1:0-711 GCF_001635355.1 Oleiphilus sp. HI0125 | reverse complement strand
ATGTATCGATGTACTAAAGCGCTCGTCTATTGATGCTCCAGACCAATTTGCGTGTGTAGAGCATACGTTTTTGGGAGATATTAGTGAGGCAAGTACGTGGACGAATGTACCTGATAACTATAATGCGATTTTGTTTTGTGTCACGCCCGGCGGTCGGGGAGCGGAAGCGTACCGACGCGTTTTCTACGATGCCCTTACTCACTGCATAACGAAATTTAAAAGTTTAAAGACTCCGCCACACCTCTTTTTTGTCTCAAGTACGAGTGTCTATGCTCAGGATGATGACTCTGTGGTCGATGAGTTGAGTCCTGCCAACGGTATGAGTGAGACGAGTAAAGTGCTGGTTCAGGCAGAAAATTTATTGAGGGATAGCTCCCTGCCGAGCACTATTATCCGCTTTAGCGGAATTTATGGAGGTTCGCGTCGACGCATTATTGATCAAGTTTTGTCTCAAGAGCCTGTATTGAGTGACGCTCTTAGACGCAGCAACCGAATTCATGAAGAAGATGCAGTGGGTTTTCTAACATTTTTGATGAAGTCGCATGCGCAAGGTCAGGCACTGGATGAGCTCTATGTTTGTACTGATGATAATCCTGTCGATATGAACGAGGTGTATGCGTTTATCGCGGACAAACTCGATGTTAATCTGAACGACAGTCGCATTGAGGCAGTGAGGCGCAGGGCGGGAAATAAGCGTTTAAGTAATAAGAG
>NZ_LWGF01000368.1:0-729 GCF_001635355.1 Oleiphilus sp. HI0125 | reverse complement strand
ACGTATTAACGCCTTGCCCATGGGCTTGAGGTGCGAAGCAACGCAACTCCAAAACCACGAAGTGGCTAGGCATGCGGCAAATTGTTATAGGGCTTATTCGTCAATACCAGCATCGCAATCGTTACATGAGTTAGTTGATTTGCCTGTACCAAGCCAGCCTGGGATATCGTTTACCCCAGACTCATTGTCTGCTTTTGTAAGCTTGATATCCATTTTTTGATTGCAAAGCCAGCAACCAATTAGTGGTAGAAGCCATATTTGTGTGTAACAGATAAGCATTTGCTTAGTACTAAAAATAGAAAATTTTGAGACTTCAATAGAAGTTAAAATATTCCAGATTACTGTAAAGCAAGCGGCCATACTGGCTACAAATAAAATTAGCTTATCAATTGTTTCCATTTAAGACCTATAACGCCGGTAGCAAAGGCGAGCGTTAGAGAGTCCAGCCCGCGTTTTTTGCGGGCGATTTTTCCTACCCTTGTTATGCATTTTTTTGCACCTTACCCAAATAGATTAAAGGTAATGCGATAGCCACTACCAATGACCAAGTATAGATAAACGCAGCCGCTACAGCATGTATAGCTATTAGGTACATGGCTAGATTTTTTTGTTTGCCGAAAAGTAGAATTAGACCCGTTAAGATACAAGCAAAAATTGAAACCAAAGTAAAAATGAATAGCCAGCTACCTGACTCGCTTGGAGACAACGCGTACTTGGCAGATGATATTG
>NZ_LWGF01000367.1:0-959 GCF_001635355.1 Oleiphilus sp. HI0125 | reverse complement strand
GTAAGTTCCGTGAAAATTAATCGTCAATCAGACGTCAGGCATATAGCGCCTGACATCTGACTTTTAGCATTAAATCTTAATGCTGTAAGAGAAGTACTTGTTCATGATCTCATCGTAAGTACCGTCTTCTTTGAGCTTTTTAAGCGCAGCATTGAATTTTTCAGCAAGGTCTTTGTCACGCTTGCGGAATGCAGCGCCAACGCCCTCACCACCAACTTGCATGGTGTCGCCGACTGACTGGTAGTTTTCATCTTTAAGGATGGTTGATTCACCTACTGGGAAGTCTAGGAATACTAAGTCTAGACGGCCACCGGTTAGATCAAGAACAAGGTCGTCAGCCGTGGTGTAACGCTTGATTTCAACAGTGTCTGCGCCGATATCTTTTGTCACGTAATCATCTTGAACTGTGCCACGCTGAACGCCAACGCGAAGGCCTTTGAAGGCAGCCTTGTCAGTCACGTCCAGATCAGTACCTTTTTTACCAAACCATGCAGAAGGTGTGTTGTAGTAACCTTCAGAGAACAATACTTTTTCAGCACGCTCAGGAGTGATAGACATAGAAGAGAAGATAACGTCGTATTTACGCGCTAAAAGTCCTGGAATAATGCCGTCCCAAGCTTGGATAACCCACTCACATTCCGCTTTGATTTCAGCACATACAGCGTTGCCAAGGTCAATTTCGAAACCAGTAAGCGTGCCGTCTGGCGCTTTATATTCGAACGGCTCGTAAGGTACATCAACAGCTAACTTTAGTTTGTCAGCTGCGAAACCAATGCTGCTGCTCGCAGCTAAGATACAACCCATTAATAGCGATAGTTTTTTCATAGTGAGGTCTTCCTCTTATTTAATGTCAGCTCTCTAAAGGGAGCAGTTTGTTTGTACTGAATATTAGTACTTCGGTTGAAGAAACTGTTTCACACGTTCTGAATCAGGATCTTCAAAAACTTTTTTAGGTGTTC
>NZ_LWGF01000366.1:0-722 GCF_001635355.1 Oleiphilus sp. HI0125 | reverse complement strand
CACGTTTCGCATTACTACGACTAAAGCGGTTTAACCAGACGCCAAGCCCATTGAAACCATAAACGGGTTCTAAATCCGTGCGCTGAGAGGCCGGTAAGATATTCTTATTGATGTTGTCGAGTATGAGTGGCTCTGAGTTTGGTGTTGGGTAGTAGGCCAATACCATGTGCGCTTGATTAAGCTCTAGAGCCTTTACATAAGAGATTTGAAGTTTGCTTTCGTCAACACCAGCGAATAGCAAAGTAAAGAACTTAGCGATCGCGTAGTCTTCACAGTCTCCGGCATTTTTAGCTAGTAACTCTACAGGGGTCGCCCAGTAGTCGGTGTCTCCCCATAGTTCGATATCGTCTACAAACGCCGCTTGGTTGAAGAAATCGTTAACTTGTTTTAGCTGTGATAGCTCGACATCTTGTGTGTACGACTGTTTAAGGTCCCAAGCCATACTTTGCCAATCGACAAGGCGTTGTGCGGCATCACTGCCAAATCGTTGCTCTACGACCTCTAACAATTGATTTTTAAATTCCACAGCAAACGACGTCATTGCAGGTGTGATGAGCATTGCGGCTAACGCAATGTAGAGGTATTGCGTTAAAGAATTAAAGCGAAATGCCATCATGGCTGTTTTAGTTTGGCCCTTAGTGCGGATAGCTTGTCTTTAATACTTTTTTTGTCAGCGGCAGAGAGGTTGTTTCTCATCGTGTTGATGTTGGTTACGTCTACTG
>NZ_LWGF01000365.1:0-603 GCF_001635355.1 Oleiphilus sp. HI0125 | reverse complement strand
TTTCTAGATGTTTTAAAGCCTGAAGCGAGTTGCGTTTGTTCTCAGCAGAACTCTGGTTGATGAGTTGTTCCACGGAACGAGGTGTATCAGTATCAAGAGTGAAACGCTGACCGGCAGTATTTTTTAAGGTAATGCTCTGTTTCGATAGGCTTGAGACTAAGTCGTCCTTGGTTAAGCTGTCTTGCTCCCTAATTTCTACGCGACGTCCTGTCCAATCCATATAAAATACTGGACCTGTTACTTCCACTACTGAAAACACTGCAGCGACCTCTTCGCTATAATAATAATGTGATACGAAACGTACCTTAATGTAACGCTATGTTAACGAGATCTGATCGTTGTTACGTGAGGCAAAAGGCAAACAATTGTGATTTGGAGGTCTAAATAAGAAGGTGAAAGAGAAGGAAAAAGAGTCTGAAAAAGAGAGGAAGAGTAGGGAAGATTAGATGGCGTTAAATTGCTTTGTCGATGATTTGCTCGATGAACCAAGCTCAATAGTCCATATATCATATTGCTTCGCGATAACACGTTCTTGTGTGATTAAGTGCGCGATCATTCGTCGATTTTGTTGTCGCCCCTCTTTTGATGCGTTTGAGGCAATGG
>NZ_LWGF01000364.1:0-631 GCF_001635355.1 Oleiphilus sp. HI0125 | reverse complement strand
TTTTTTTATCCGAAGGACGAAAGACGTAAGCGAAGCACGCGCCGATGTATCGAATATCTGCAAAGGCACAACCAAAGATGAGGTCTTTGCCAATAGCACCAAAATACTGAAATTGCTTGTAGGCAAAGTGTTGGCGCAGTGAACCAGCCGGTTTGCCCATAACAGTTCGGTAGTCGAAGTCTTGCCCGTTTAATTGATTCACTGGCTCGCTAAAATGGCCCAGCTCAACTTGGCCTTGATCGTTAATTATTTTTTTTATGGTGCGTTGCATGCCGTGACTAACCCTAGTTTTTGGTTGAGGGACGGCATGGTAGCGTAAATTTAAGTCATTCAGGAAGTGAAGATCGGTGTGCAGTGCGTAACTTGTCCACAAATAAGAAAGTTCTTACTTGGTTTGATTTGAGCCATTGTGTAGCATTTTGGCTCTCTACTTACCTTATCGAAGAAGTTTAAAGAATTTATGGCTGTTCTCGCATCTTTATGTCGCTCTGTCCTGTTTGGTGTCTGTTTAGTTCTTTTTGCGAATGGTGCAAATGCTGAATCTAATTCTGAGACTCGCGTTGATACGGGTGCATGGGATTGGGACCTCTTTGATTATTCTGGGTGGACTCCTCGCTATACCTACCTCTAC
>NZ_LWGF01000363.1:0-925 GCF_001635355.1 Oleiphilus sp. HI0125 | reverse complement strand
AGCGGTAACAACCGCTGGGCAGGATATCGGCCTATTTTTAGAGCGGGGCAAAGTCCTGAGAAATGGCGATATTCTCGAGACTAAAGATGGTGAACTCGTTCTTGTTCAATCTGCCAAAGAGAACTTGATCGAAGGATCATGTGACGATTGGTTGGTTTTCAGCAAATGCTGTTATCACTTGGGCAATCGACATGTGCCTATTCAAATCGATAAATTAAGCCTGCGTATGCGGCCTGATTACATATTAGAAGAAATGATGCAGCAGCTAGGGCTATCTACGAAGACTGTAGAAGCTGGGTTTGACCCTGAGTCAGGCGCCTACGCCGGTGGCCATCATCACCATCATTAAGAGAGTAATATTAAAATGATCGGCTTACTGTATTTGGCTAGCCCGACTCTGCCCATAGGGTCGTTTGCCTATTCTCAGGGGCTTGAGAAAGTCATTGAGACGGAGCGAGTGAGCGATCGTGAAAGCTTGCGCGCTTGGTGTTTTGATTATATTCGACTCGGTCTTTGTCAGCTCGATATTCCTTTGCTAAGTAAGTTATATCACGCTTTGGAAAACGAAGATCAGAGCGAATTTGAAGATTTGAATGAGCTCGTTTTCGCTAGTCGTGAAACAAGTGAACTGTATAGCGAGGAGCTTAATCTTGGGCAAAGTCTTCGGCGTTTGATCCGCACTCAAGACGCTATTACGAGTTTGCCTATAGTAATGCCTTCGAAACCAAGTTTCCTAGCTGCGTACGCGTATGCTGCAAAAGGTTTAGGTTTGTCTATTAATGAGCTTAAGGTGGCCTTTCTCTGGAGTTGGTTAGAAAACCAGGCCGCAGTTGCTTGTAAGGCTATCCCTCTTGGTCAGACTGACGCGCAGTCTATATTACTTGAGTCTCGAGAGCTTATCGAAAGGTCTATTTCTGCGGGTGAG
>NZ_LWGF01000362.1:0-9148 GCF_001635355.1 Oleiphilus sp. HI0125 | reverse complement strand
GCGTTGATTTTGGTTTTTATGTGTTTATATTTTCTGACCGAATAGCCAAGGATGATGTGTTTATAAGGATGTAGTTGGTTGGTAGGGGTTGGCAAGGTAATTGCTTATTAAAATAAAAATTAATTTCAGTGCCGCTGTCTTGACGGTTAGGTAAAACAATGAAACGCATACAATTAAGCGGAATCACCAAGCGCTATCCGGGAACGGTCGCGAACAATAAGGTTGCTCTCAATGTAGAGAAAGGTGAGATCCATGCGCTGCTTGGCGAGAACGGTGCAGGCAAAAGTACGCTGATGAAAATTATTTACGGAGTGGTCAAGCCTGATGAAGGGGAGATGCTCTGGGAAGGAAAACCTGTTTCAGTAAAAGGCGCTTCGCACGCTAGGGAACTTGGAATAGGGATGGTGTTTCAGCATTTCTCTTTATTTGAAACGCTTTCCGTGGCTGAAAACATTGCACTCAGTATTCCGAAAGACCAAGTCGGGTCGATGGATGGCTTGAAGCAGCGTATCAGTGAAGTATCTGAACGCTATGGAATGAAGCTCGATCCAGATCGTTATGTTCACACCTTATCTATCGGTGAGCAGCAACGCGTAGAAATTGTTCGCTGCCTACTTCAAGACGTTAAACTACTCATTCTCGACGAACCTACCTCCGTACTGACCCCACAAGAAGTTGAAACTCTCTTTAAGACACTTCAGACATTGAGTGCTGAAGGCTGCAGTATTTTGTTTATCTCACACAAGCTTGATGAAGTGCGTGCTATTTGCACAGGCGCAACGATTTTGCGTGGCGGTGTGGTGACAGGTGACTGTAATCCGCAAGAAACAACAACGGATGAAATTGCGCGTTTGATGGTTGGCGATGACACTCCATTGAATCAGGACTACCAGAAAGCGGTCGGTGGTGATGTATTCCTTCAAGTTACTAACTTGAGTCACCAATCAGACGATCCATTCTCTACTTCACTTAAAAACATCACCATGGATGTGCGCAAAGGTGAGATTCTGGGTATTGCTGGTGTTGCAGGAAATGGGCAAGAAGAACTGCTCGATATGATCGGTGGCGAAGAGCTAGGTGAAGCCTCTGTCATCAAGTTTGAAGATCTGACAGTGGGTAAATTAGGACCTGCCGAACGACGCGCTTTAGGTTTAGGTTTTGTCCCTGAAGAACGTCTAGGACGTGGTGCGGTTCCCGATATGTCCTTGGAAGACAATGGTCTACTCACGGCATATCAAACGGGTGATTTGGTCAATAAAGGTTGGATTAATCGCTCCAAAGTCAAAGAGTTCGCCAACACTATTATCAGTAACTTCAAAGTAAAAACACCGGATGCGCAAGCGCAAGCGAAGTCTTTGTCTGGTGGTAATCTCCAAAAATACATTATCGGTCGTGAGATTCTTCAAAATCCTAAGTTATTAGTGTGTTCGCATCCTACGTGGGGTGTGGATATTGGTGCTGCGATTTTGATTCGCCATGAACTCATCAAATTACGTGATGCCGGTGCTTCGATCCTAGTAGTGTCTGAGGATATCGATGAGTTGTATCAAATCAGTGATCGTATCTGTGCGATTTGTGATGGTGAGTTGTCACCTGTTGCAGCGACAGAGAAGGTTAGCATTAACCAACTTGGTAAATGGATGGCGGGTGACAAGACTCCTGTAGAAGATAACGAGCAAGCGGGAGCAGTCGCATGATCTTTAAATTAGAAAAGCGTCCTTCAGACTCGAAGGCGATGGCCTATTTATCGCCAGTGCTGGCGGTGCTATTAACCTTGATTAGTGGTGCAATTGTATTTGCTTCCTTAGGGCATGATCCACTGGGTTCTCTCTATGTATTCTTCTTACAGCCGCTCGAGGACTTGTACGGTTGGACTGAACTCGGCATCAAAGTTGCGCCACTATTATTGTGTGCAATGGGCTTAATGCTTTGCTTTAAAGCGCAGGTATGGAACATCGGTGCAGAAGGGCAGTTTATTCTTGGCGGCCTAGGCGGCGGTTTCTTAGCATTGCAACTGGGTGATGTTGAAAGTTACTGGGTGCTACCGGCTGTACTTCTATTCGGTAGTTTATGTGGTTTGGCGTGGGCAGCGCTGGCGGCGTGGTTAAAAACGCGTTTCTCTGCGAATGAAATTCTAACCACCATTATGCTCAACTATATCGCTTTGTACTTCTTGTACTATGGCGTACATGGCCCCTTAAAAGATCCAGACGGATTTAACTTCCCCGAGTCGGCTTTATTCTCTGATTTCGCGATGCTTCCGGTTATTTTCGAAGACTATCGTTTGACGATCTCTATCTTATTCGCTTTGTTTGCCGTGGCCGTCATTTGGACATTCATGTCTCGTGCAATGCTCGGCTTCCAGATTAATGTGCTGGGTCAAGATCCTTCAGCAGCAAGTTTTGCAGGGTTTAAAGATAAAAAGCTTGTTTGGTTGGTGCTGCTAATTTGTGGTGCTTTGGCGGGGCTCGCTGGTGTGTCTGAAGTCACTGGTCCTGTCGGGCAGTTGAATCCATATATTGCACCTGGCTACGGCTATGCTGCGATTATTATTGTGTTCTTGGGCCGTATGCATCCTGGCGGTATTGTGATTGCCAGTATGCTTCTCGCACTCACTTACATGGGCGGTGAAATGGTTCAAATGGACCTGACACTTCCGAAGTCTATTACGGGCTTATTCCAAGGTATGTTGCTGTTTTATCTCTTAGCGTGTGACTTGTTGATCTCATATCGCATCGTTCGAGATCGTCCGGTTCAAACTAAATCATCTAGCAATCAACAAGAAACAGCGCAGGCGTAAGGGGCAGTCGTGGATATTGAATTAATCACTAACATCTTATTTGCGACTATTCGCACAGGTACGCCGCTTATTTTGATCGCATTGGGTGAAATGGTGTGTGAAAAGTCTGGTGTATTGAACTTGGGCCAAGAAGGCATGGTGCTAATGGGCGCAGTGCTTGGTTTTGCTGCCTCAGTGATCACCGGTAATTTGGGCTTGGGTCTTGTGGCATCAGTTATTGCTGGTATGTGTATGTCATTGCTATTTGGTTTCTTAGCGATTTCGCTGGTCGCAAACCAAGTCGCTACGGGTTTAGCCTTAACGATATTTGGTACTGGCTTAAGTGCCTTTATTGGCGCGAGCTACGTTGGGGTAGGCATCGAAGGTATTCAGGCGTGGACGATTCCACTACTGAGCGATATTCCTGTTATCGGCAAAATCTTTTTCTCGCATGACCCGTTGGTTTACCTAAGTTGGGTTCTGTTCGGCTTGGTGTTCTGGGTATTTAAGAGCACGCGTCTTGGCCTCACGATTCGTTCAGTTGGCGAAAATCCAGAAGCGGCTAACGCCATTGGTATGAGTGTATTCAAAGTACGCTACGGCGCAGTCATGTTTGGTGGTGCGATGGCTGGTCTTGCAGGTGGATACTTATCACTCGCTTATACACCTCTTTGGTCTGAAGGTATGTCTGCAGGACGTGGCTGGATTGCACTTGCATTAGTTGTATTTGCAAGCTGGAAAGCAGAAAGAATTATGTTGGGAGCTTATTTGTTTGGTGCGGCGAGCATCATGCATTTGGTTCTTCAAGGACTGGGCTTTGAAGCCTCACCTAATTTGTTAGCAATGCTTCCTTACGTTGCAACAATTCTTGTTTTGGTTGTTCTCGCGAACGATGCAATCAAAGCAAAACTAAGTACGCCTTTGGCGCTGGGTCAACCATATAGACCTCAGCTTTAAAGCGTCACGAGAGTAGCGTTTGAGCGCTACTCTCTAGATAAAAAAGAAACTCAGGAGTTAATAATGAAACTAAAAACAATTAGCAAAGTGCTTGCGACGGCAGCACTAGCTGGTGGCATGAGCGTAGCGCAAGCGGAAGGCCCAATTAACATCGGCTTCGTTTACGTTGGTCCTACTGGTGATGCGGGCTGGACTTACGCGCATGATGAAGCACGTAAGTATGTTGAAGAGCAACTTGGCGACAAAGTAAAAACAACTTACGTTGAATCTGTGCCAGAAGGCGCGGACGGTGAGCGTGTTATTCGTCAGTTGGCATCAAAAGGCAACGACCTAATCTTCACAACCTCATTCGGTTACATGAACCCAACTCTTAAGGTTGCTAAGAAGTTCCCTAAAGTAGCGTTCGAGCATGCTTCTGGTTACAAGCGTGCAGACAACATGGGTACTTACTTCACGCGTGCGTATCAAGGTCGTTACTTGACTGGTTTGATCGCAGGCAAGATGACTGAATCTAACGTACTTGGCTACGTTGCTTCATTCCCAATCCCAGAAGTAATTCGTGGTATCAACGCATTCACTAAAGGCGCGAAAGAAGTAAACCCAGACGTTCAAGTAAAAGTTGTTTGGGCGAGCACTTGGTACGACCCAGCCAAAGAGCGTGAAGCTGCAGAAACCTTGATCCTTCAAGGTGCAGACGTTCTTACTCAGCACACTGACTCAGCAGCAGTTATTCAAGCAGCTGAAGCGAAAGGTAAGTACGCGATCGGTTATCACTCAGATATGTCTGAGTACGGTGAGAAAGCACACCTTACAGCAGCGATTCACAACTGGGGTCCTCTTTACTTGAAGAAGGCTCAGCAAGTTCTTGATGGTACTTGGAAAGCTGAAGATCTATGGCCTGGTATCGCTGAAGGTACTACAGATCTAGCACCATTGAACGAAGCAATTCCAGCTGACGTTGTTGCGTTGGTTGAAGAGAAAAAAGCGGCCTTGAAAGCGGGCGAAATGCGCGTATTTGATGGCCCTGTTATTAACCAAGCTGGCGAAGAAGTCGTGCCAGCTGGTAGCACCATGGATGACGGTGCGCTTCTAGGCTTTGGTTTCTACATCGAAGGTGTAGAAGGCAAATTGCCTCAGTCGTAAACCGGGACGTTTAAAGTATCGGGAGCTTTGTTGAGCTTGTTGTACAGCAAGCTCCCATTTTCCGGAAAAAAGGCACAACTAAAAAGTGCCGTTATGAAATTACTAAGGTAGAAAAATGAAACAACTTAAGACTCTTGCAAGTGCAGCAGCACTTTCTGCAGCAGTAGTAGCTGCTCCAGCTCAAGCAGAACAATTCTGGGCAGACAACAGTATAACTGTTCTTCACAGTGCTGATTACTTGAATGCGTTCAACACAGCTGAGAAAGAAACTCAAGAAATTACTGTTATGACGCTTGAGCATGTATCTGGTCATTCTTGGGGTGATGTATTTACGTTTGTAGATCGTTTGAACAACAAAGGTTCAACTGCTCCAAACAATGAAACTTATGCAGAGTTGTCACCACGAATCAGCCTTGGTAAAACTACAGGGTCTGACTTGAGCTTCGGTCCAATTAAAGATGTATTACTTGCTGGTACTTATGAGTTTAGCTCTAACAGCTTTGACGTAGGTGCTCCAGATGAGCTTGGTTTCTCTCAGGACAACTACCTATACGGTGTTGGTTTGGATTGGGAGCTTCCAGGTTTCGCATTCTTCCAAACACAAGTTTTCTATGCAGATAACGAGAACACAAAAGATGACGTTCAGTTGACTGTTGTATACGGCGTTCCTTTCGCAGTAGCTGGTGTTGACTTCATGTTCGACGGTTACATCGACTGGTCTTCAGCAGAAGCTGATCACGCGTCTGATTTCCACTTCAACCCACAGCTTCGTGCTGACGTAGGCAAGTTCATGGGTATCACTAAGTCTAAGCTTGAAGTTGGTATCGAATACTCATACTGGAACAATAAGTTCGGCGTTAAGAACGACGAAAGCGAGTCTGCAGTTAGCGGCTTGATCAAGTACCACCTATAAGTCGTACTTGAATAAGGTTTGATAAAAACCGTCTTCTTTTTTGCTGCAGTGCCTCAAAGCACTGCAGCATTTTTGCAAGGCGAATAAGAATTCAAACAAAGTTATTACTGGAATAAAGCTAAAAAGGCGACGTATTAGTTACTTTGAATAGGTTCATTCGATTAGAATGCAGCGCCTTTTTCGCTTTTAAACTTATAAAAAGATGTAGTTAAGATTATGGATATTGCTGAAGCACCTCAAAAGACAGGTAAAATCCGAGCGCAAAATCGTAAAAATATCCTTGCTGCGGCAGAGGATTCGTTCGTAAAAAATGGGTTTAAAGGAACCAGCATGCAGTCAATTGCTGATGCAGCCGGCCTTCCAAAAGCGAATGTGCTGTACTACTTCAAAAGCAAGCAAGCACTCTATCTTGCGGTACTTGATGAAATCATTAATCGTTGGGACGAAACGATTGAAGATATGAGTGAAGGGGATGACCCTGCTGAAGTTTTACGCGCGTATATCTGTGCCAAAGTCGACTTGGCGATTCAGTATCCAAGTGCCTCTAAAATTTTTGCTTTAGAAATCATTCAAGGCGCGCCAAATCTCCAAGAGCACTTGCGCACAAACTTGCGTACTTGGGTACGTGAGAAAAGCAAAATCATTCAATCATGGATTGATCAAGGCAAGATGAAAGCGATTGATCCTGAACATTTGATCTTCATGATTTGGTCAACGACACAACATTACGCTGACTTTGATGCGCAGATTCTTACTGTGACGAATAAGCTTGAGTACGACGACGACGACGTACAAAGAATTAAAGAACTGCTTTGCACAGTCATTTTAGGCGGCTGTGGTTTAAACGTATAACGAATATTGGGATCAGAGTAAAAGTACTCTGACCCCAAGTTCAAGCTGTTCATATTTCATCGGCAGATTAACACGCTGCTCATTGAGCATTCCCTTAGGAAGTCACTGCCATCCTGTTCTATTCACAATAAATAGGAGTGACTTTTCATGTCTAATCCCAAAACGACTTGGATGAAAAATCCGCTTTCCGTATTTACCGCCAATGATGAAGATGCGCGTGGCGGTATTGTTGTTAGTGGCAATAAAATCGTGGAGCTTATTGCTCTCGGTCAAGTACCCCAAACGTCTTATCATGAAGTGTTTGATGCTTCAGAGTCGGTCCTATTACCTGGTCTGATTAATACTCATCACCATCTCTATCAAACGCTTACGCGCGCATTTCCGCCAGCACTTAACAAACGTTTGTTTCCTTGGCTTCAAACCTTGTATCCGGTGTGGGCGAGGCTTCAACCAGAGATGCTAAGTGCTGCGACTGAATTAGGTTTGAGCGAGTTGCTTCTTTCTGGCTGTACTACGGTTTCAGATCATCATTATTTGTTTCCTGAGGCATTAACTGAAGCGATTGATATTCAAGTTCAAGCCGCTTCAAAAGTGGGAACGCGCGTTACCCTGACACGCGGCTCAATGAGTTTAGGGCAAGACGATGGTGGCTTGCCGCCACAATCGACTGTGCAATCTGACGACGCTATTTTGAAAGATTCTGAACGCTTGATTCGTCAGTATCATGATGCCTCAGAAGGATCTATGGTGAATATCGCGCTGGCGCCATGTTCGCCGTTCTCCGTCACTACTGAGTTGATGAAGCAAACAGCCTCTTTGGCGCGCGATCACGGTGTTCGATTACATACCCATTTGGCTGAAACTGAAGATGAAAATAACTTCTGCCTTAAAACATTTGGTATGCGCCCCGTGGACTATTTAGAGTCCGTCAATTGGATGAGTAATGATGTTTGGCTTGCGCATGGCATTCATTTTAATAACGACGAGTTGCATCGCTTAGGTAGGGCGGGTGTGGGCGTTTGCCATTGCCCTTCATCCAATATGGTGCTTGCTTCTGGGATATGCCGAACCCTTGAATTGGAGGAACACGGTTCGCCAGTCGGGCTGGGTGTTGATGGATCTGCATCTAATGATGGCTCAAATATGATCCAAGAAGTACGACAAGCCATGTTAATCAATCGACTGCGTTATGAGGCCGATGAGGTGACGCACTTTGATGCCCTCCGTTGGGCAACGAAAGGTTCAGCGTCTGTTTTAGGACGTTCTGATATTGGAGAGCTCGCAGTTGGAAAGCAAGCGGATATTGCCTTATTCAAATTGGATGAGGCACGATTTTCTGGAAGTCATGATCCTCTTGCTGCACTCCTGTTATGTGGTGCGCACAACGCGAATGCAGTGATGGTCGCTGGTGAGTGGCGAGTATTGGATGGTGGTTTGGTAAGTGGTGATCTATCGGACTTGATATCGAGCCATTCAAGTTTGTCGAAGCGACTTGTTAGTGACTATTAATTGATTTCTTGCGTGAAATCAGAGCAGTGAAGAGTTGGCGCGTCACTACTCTTTGATTGGTTTTAACTGGACTTAATACATTAAAAATGTGTCGTAGTCTCTCGAGATATAGAGTGCCCAAGCGGCTGCGAGCATAGGAAATGCTGCAAAGAAAAGCATGTTGTTCCAAGGGTCTATATACTTAGAGAAGGAGATAACGGTAGACTCTACATGAATTAAAAGTATGAGCCTTTAGGCGAGACGCTTTTTGTAGGCTACTAAAAAGCCAAACTCAAAGATTAGATGGAGCACGGCAACGATCACTAAAAGGTTAGAGCGGAGTGAAGCAAGCTCTTAGAACTTTGCAGATATCTTTGCGACAAGGACGGGGTTGATGATTCTATCAATTGACTAAAGTAAAAAATGATTGAGATCTTTTAAATATTAATGATAATCATTATTATTTAATCGTGCGTAGGTAAAAAAGGAAGAGTTTTACATGTTAAATAAAGGGAGTTATAGGAGGTGGCGCCGTTGACTAGTCCAATTGAAATTGGGCTTGACGCAGCGTCTAAATAGTTAGGCAAGAAAATATTCAAAAAGTATCGCGAGTGGCAGTTATGAATCGATCGGTTACTTATATACTTTATGGGTAGTTTTAAAGAGAGAGCATATGATGGCTGATGTAAAGATTGGACTTAGGGATCGTATTTTAATGAATGTAAGTTTAAAGGCGAAACTGCTTTTACCTGCTTGCTTAACTTTGCCCTTGGTCGCATTTGCCCTGTATCAATATAATCAAGCTATTTCTGAGGCAAGCTCAGAGGGGTTAATGTCCACCTTGGAGTTGAGTATGTGGCTGTTCGCTGGTAGTGGCTTCATTATCTTTTTCGCGCATTCTGTTATGTACAATGTTATGCCTTTACTGCAGCATATTATTGGTGTGATGAAAAATATTTTATCGGGCAATACTGATGATCGTATTGGATTTAGTGGCTCGGATGAATTTGGTCAAA
>NZ_LWGF01000361.1:0-1430 GCF_001635355.1 Oleiphilus sp. HI0125 | reverse complement strand
AAAGTACTCTAACTTAATGACTTAAGTCTGGGTGTTTAGGGCATTAACAAATAATGAATTTCGTCCGCTGTCCTAATGGAGCTCCTATCGGCTGCGGATAATCATTAACAGCCGCTTCTGTCTAACTCCATGCATTGCACTTTAAACAATAGATGATGCGCTTCGCTTACCCTTCGGGCCGACTTTTTGTCGTTCAACGCGCTAAAGCGCTTTTGTGCCGCCTGCGCGGCAATGACGGATTGGAACGAAACTTAAATCCCGTCGAGCGCGCAAGCGATCTGGGTCACCTTTGGGGTATTGGGGTCTTTGGCCAAACAAAGACCCTGGCCTGCCGTCGGCCAGCGCCGACAGGAAAAGAAGAATTAGCTTGATGTTACCCTCTAAAAAACAAACTACCGCAATTGTCTATGATCACTCTCATATCTCTAAAGGTATTGGCAATACTACTCTTTCATCAAGATAGCCAACTCGAAAGTTCCAGCGCCGCTCCAACTTGTATTAAGTTTTCTTCCAAAGGCCGCGGCAGTAACTCCTGTGCTTTGGTGAGCCTGCGCAGCAAGGTATTACGATGAGTATGCAATTGATCAGCCGCTTTGCTCGCGTTACAGCTAGCACCGATATACGCCAACAACGACTGTCTTAACTCTTTCGAAGAGCGTGCTAAATCGCCCAAGATATAACGAATGAAGTTATTCGTTGCGTCGAGATCTCGCGATAACATCTCTGCCAGACGCAGTTGTTCATAAGACACAATACTTGCCCCCGACCGGAAGCGTCCCAAAATTCTCTGTGCCGCCAAGGCATCCATGTGCGCTTTGCGAAAGCCTTCTAAGCCTTGTCCAGCTGATGCATAAGAGAGCTTAATGGTTTTTAGTTTAGCGAAGTAAGAACGCAGTCGATAGGTATCGATCGGTTCCGAAGAACCCACCCATATCCACATCACTTCTGCTGAGACAATGACAGACAAAGAGTCGACATCTCGAAAACACTTAACGAAATATTCTGCTGCCTTTTCAAGTGCATTGAGTTCAAGATTAGCCTCATCACTCCAAACAACAGCCGCATGTTGCGCCTGAGTCATTGTGTAATCTAGCTGCCTGATCGCTTTATCAACTTGTACGCCATGCCCCTCTAGAATGGTCACTACCAGATCACGCTTTTTAGCCAGATAAGCACTTTGTTCATCGTCAGAATATTCTTTCAATATGCTTTGCAATAAATCGCGACTTGTATCGATATAACTTGAGATAGACCTGAATGACACATCCAATAGCAACTTCAATTCACGCGGGTTTTCAGCAATCTCAAACGCGACATTCATCCAGTATTGCCATGCTACGTTTTGTCCTGCTCTATCAAGCGCTAACATGAGTTCTGGCACGCCTCTTTCAATAATGGCCAAGGCATTTTGCACAATATTATCTGAAACA
>NZ_LWGF01000360.1:0-536 GCF_001635355.1 Oleiphilus sp. HI0125 | reverse complement strand
TTTTATTGAAGAATGACTTCAATAGGCTGAGAGAAACGACCTGTGATTCGGTCTGAATCTATCGTAGCAATGTGCAGGTATAAACTGCCGGGATCAAGATTTGAAAGTGTAAACTTTGTGTTTTGCGCGCCTACAATTTCAACGCTATTGCTTAGTGAGTTTTCGCTTTTGCCAAAGGCAAGTTTATATCCGTATATCTCAGATTGATTCAGAGGCTCGCCGTTTTCGCGCTCCGTAGGCATTGCCCATGATAGTGATAATGAGGGCTTGGCCTTCACGTTTAATGAAGCAGAGCTAGAACGAATTGATCCAAACACATTGTTAACCGTGGCGTAGTATGTTCCGGCATCTGCACTCGATGCTGTGCTGACCTCGTATATGCGGCTTGTTGCACCATTGATTGCTTTGTCGTCTTTATACCACTGGTACGAATGGCTCGTTGCTAGTGTGCTAGCAACGCTAAATTGGAAAGAGTCTTCAAGGTAAACCTGTTGTGACTGTGGTTGCTCAACTAGGGTTTGAGCGACGTTTTGAGC
>NZ_LWGF01000359.1:0-594 GCF_001635355.1 Oleiphilus sp. HI0125 | reverse complement strand
CAGATGCAAAGTCTAAATCTGCGTGACTTGAGCCAGAGTCCATTGACGAGGCAGCGCCACCGCCTAGGCCAATCAGCATTGCTGGGCCACCCAATACAATCAGTTTGGCACCTACTTTGATCTCGCCTTTTTCAACGTGCTCGCCACGAATATTTCCAAGACCACCAGCGATCATAATCGGCTTGTGGTAGCCTTTAACTTCTCGTCCTAGTGAACTTGCCACTTCTTGTTCAAACGTACGGAAATATCCCGTTAGGTTCGGACGACCGAATTCATTATTGAACGCAGCACCACCAATCGGCCCATCCAACATAATATCTAATGCGGAACAAATGCGGTCGGGCTTACCAAAATCTTGCTCCCACGGCTGTTCGAAGCCCGGAATATTCAAGTTAGAAACCGTAAAACCAGTCAAACCCGCTTTAGGTTTAGAGCCTTTACCCGTCGCACCTTCGTCACGAATTTCACCACCAGAACCCGTAGATGCACCACTAAAAGGTGAAATCGCCGTTGGATGGTTGTGAGTCTCTACTTTCATCAGGATATGAATATCTTCTTCATTTCCTTCGTAGACCTTCGTTTCTGGGTTCGGGA
>NZ_LWGF01000358.1:0-610 GCF_001635355.1 Oleiphilus sp. HI0125 | reverse complement strand
GTTCTCCCATCGTTTGCACTTCACCAAAGGTAAACTGGAGCATCTGGCCAATTACACTGACAAGAATAATCGCAACGATTGATTGCAGTAGTGCTGCGGCAAATGACAAAGCCGCGCCTTTCTTAACGCTCGCCCCTTGGGTACCAACGTAAGTCATGATCACAGCTTTGCCATGTCCTGGGCCAATGGCGTGAAAGACGCCATAAGCAAAGCTAAGGCTGATTAAGGCTAAGCCGTAAGTTTCAGGATGTTGCGCTACATTGGACATATGCTCTGATAACATACTGTGCAGCTCTTTCTGTTGGCTAGTGATGTAAATCATCCAGTCTGTCCAATTCAGCGTGGCCCAATAAATGCCGCCAGCAATGAGGCAAAGAAAGATTGCAGCTAGAAGCTTTGAGGGAGTTAAATGCATTGAATAACAGCTCTTTCAGCAAATTGATCGCCAAGCCCATCTGTGTCGCGACGTGACTGATCCAAGCTATTGGCGTAGGCGATGGTTTCTTCGGTAGGATTTGGAATCACGAGATCTTTACCGCACTCTAAGTTCAGTCCACCGACAATCGAAATATCGTCAACGGATTTGTGGTTCATCGCAATGTAATAGGTT
>NZ_LWGF01000357.1:0-907 GCF_001635355.1 Oleiphilus sp. HI0125 | reverse complement strand
TGCAGAGGTAAACCGCTTCATTCCAATTGAAAGCTTGTATTTCAGCGGAAACTTTCGGTTCATCTTGCACCGGGTTTTCAATCGCGAGTCCGGGCAGATACTTTTTAATGGTCTCAGCGAGTTTTTGCTCGTTTAAAGGTTTGGTCAATAGATCTACAAAACCTTGCTCAATGAATGCATCCTTTTCATTTGGTCGGGCAAAAGCAGTCAGGGCTATGATTTGGTTGTGATCGTAATAATTACTAAGGGTTTTGATACGCTTCATGCCTTCAATGCCATCCATGTCCGGCATTTGAATATCCATCAGAATAAGTGGGTAATATTGCTTCTTACATAAATCGATTGCTTGCTCAGCACTATTGGCTAAATCAATATCAATGCCCATTTCTTTTACGAGCGCCTTAACCAGGCTCAAGTTCATTTCATTGTCATCGACGGCCAGAATCGTCGCATTATTCGCAAAATGAGGCAGAGCATATTCCTCGGCATGGTCTGAGGTAATGCCTTTGTTTAAAGCCGATACTAAACTTTGCGATAAATTCGTGTAGGTAGCGGGCTTTGTCATATGCACGCTAATCTGTCGCAGTATTTTATAGTCGTAATGTAATAGCGATGGGGTATAGGTAAGAATGTTGATGTCTAAGGCATTTACACATTTAAAAGCTTGGTAAATACATTCTTCTTCGAGTTCTTTATCGCTTAATGAGATAAGAGCGAAGCGATTAGTTTGTGTGTCGTTCTTTCCGTCTTGCTCAATTGCTGAAATCAGCTCTTTCAATGTATCGAACTGTTGGTAGGGAATGTTCAAATAATTGAGCGTATGAATGATATTTTGCTTAGAGTGATGATGCGGTTCGTATAAATAACAAGATTGATTTTCGAGCTTAGGATGCGTGGCTTTCGGATT
>NZ_LWGF01000356.1:0-634 GCF_001635355.1 Oleiphilus sp. HI0125 | reverse complement strand
ACTTTTTACGCACATACGCTGACGCAACATCAATATTCTGATCGGTTCGTAAACCAAATGAATCTGTTACACCGTCACCATCATTGGTCGTAAAGTTATCAAACACCAACTTAATACCAGTGTCATTCACAACACCGGCAGTACCTTCTCCAGAGCGACCAGTCTCCCACGTAAAGCGATTGCGCTTGCCTTCCGCTTCAACGCTATCCTTAAAAAATCTGGCCGATGCAATCGTTAAGCCTTGATCCCCTCTATCAGACCATCGACCACCATCAGATTGACACGACGCGCTATCGCTCCCTTGCCCACCAACACATACAGCCCCAGCTCCGCCTGCGGAAATTGTTCTCTCAGATCCTTGTTCGTATGTCTCCAGCACCATGCGCCCAAAGCTCGCACCAGTTGCCCGATCACCTAATCTAAAGTCTGTGACATCTAGTCGCGACCAACTTTCTGTCTCATAAATTCGCAAACCCTCTTCAGTAACGTCAAGAAGCATGTCACGAAGATGCTTATCCATATCGAGTCCTGCCAACCAGAAACCACTACCATCAGATTCCTTATAAGTAGCCATTAAGCCATCACGCAATTCAATATCTGCATTGATGGTAATACCTTCATCACCAAAACGACC
>NZ_LWGF01000355.1:0-650 GCF_001635355.1 Oleiphilus sp. HI0125 | reverse complement strand
ACAACAGGCTTAGTTACATTCGCCTTGATGTACTCAGCAGCCTCTTCTTCTGCAGTGCCACCGATCTCACCGATCATAACAATTGCTTCAGTTTGAGGGTCGTTCTCGAACATCTCAAGAATGTCGATAAAGTTTGATCCTGGAATCGGGTCACCACCAATACCTACACAAGTAGACTGACCAAATCCGAAGTCAGTCGTCTGCTTAACTGCTTCATAAGTCAACGTACCTGAACGAGATACGATACCAACTTTACCTGGAAGATGAATATGACCAGGCATAATTCCGATCTTACACTCTCCTGGCGTGATCACACCTGGGCAGTTAGGGCCGATTAAACGCACGCCTAGTTCATCACACTTAACCTTAGCATCAAGCATATCAAGCGTTGGAATACCTTCTGTGATGCAGACAATTAGCTTGATACCGCCATTCGCAGCTTCAAGAATCGAATCCTTACAGAAAGGAGCAGGAACATAGATAACAGATGCTTCCGCGCCAGTTTGCTCCACAGCTTCGCGTACAGTATTGAATACAGGCAAACCTAAATGTGTTTGGCCACCTTTGCCTGGCGTAACACCACCAACCATGTTGGTTCCGTACTCGATAGCTTGCTCAGAATGGAATGTACCTTGCGATCCAGTAAAGCC
>NZ_LWGF01000354.1:0-576 GCF_001635355.1 Oleiphilus sp. HI0125 | reverse complement strand
TGCCTAAAATGTACGACTAAGAAAATTGGGGTCGAACATTTTACACACAGCAATGCGTCTTAACAAATTTTATAACAAGAGATTTTCGAAGAAGGGAAGCTAACTGCTCACTATTTATACAAGCAAACAGAAGCTTATAGAACTCAAGAAGATTAGCGCAGCCCGTCTACACTGCGAACCCAAGGTTTTTGTGACGCTACAACATCTGGCAAATCTGCCGATCGCGCATCGAAAGCAGATTCAAAACGACCATAAAGCACCACAAACCACGCCTTACCTTTGTATGTCGACCGCACATAATATAAATCTGGAAGTTGGTTCGACTCTACAAAACGCTGTGCTGTTGACTCATTATAAGAACCCAATACCTGAAGCGTGTAATTAGCGCCACCAAATACTGAAGAATCTTCTTGGCTTTTTTTCACCGATACCTTTATGACTTTATCTTCAGGCATATCAGTACCAAGATTTTCCGTGCTTGTCCGAACAACCTCAGACTCAGGCTTCACGCTCGACTCTAATGCAGTGACGCCTGAATCAGTATCAGCTGCATCGTTATTCTTTTCATTCGCTAGG
>NZ_LWGF01000353.1:0-611 GCF_001635355.1 Oleiphilus sp. HI0125 | reverse complement strand
GCTGTAATAACGGGGGCAAGCACTGGCGCAGTGACTGAAGGAGACGCAGGCGACACCGCAACCGCCAGTGGAACCCTTAGCATATCTGATACCGATACAGGCGAAACACCTGATTTCCCAGATCTTGTCAGTACAGCCACCACCTACGGCCATATAGCCATGGTTAATGGTCAATGGACCTATACCCTTGATCAAAGCAAAGTACAAGATTTATCACCCAGTGACCCCGACCCAGCCAAGCAACAAGTCGTAGATACTTATACTTTCACAGCGACCGATGGCTCAACCCAACAAGTCAGCATCACCATTACCGGGACTGAAGATAAGCCTGTTATTAGTTCGGCCTATGCTTCGCCAGTGGGCGCCACTTCGACATTATCCATAACCAGTCTTGAAGTAGTTGCCAGTGCCGACCCTGCGGTGATTGATACGACGGCAGACTGGGGCAGTCAAACATCGACAGTCAGTTCAGGCTTGAAAATAGTTGGCTTATACATGCCAGGCAGTAGCCATAACGAATTGACTTCAGGTAATGAACCTACCTTAACGACAAATCATAGCGGCCAAGGAGGGTTTGCCAGAATTGATAGTCACGGCTGGTGGCAATCACA
>NZ_LWGF01000352.1:0-494 GCF_001635355.1 Oleiphilus sp. HI0125 | reverse complement strand
TCAATTGTGACTTCGCCAAAACCAATTTCCTTGAGTTCTGGATCGTCACTGTCGATAAAACGAATATTGCGGTTCGTGAATGTACAAAAGTCATCATCATCAATCGTGGCTTGTTTCACTCTCTGACGAATGCTATCAAATGCCGCTTCGGTAAGTACTAATTGCTCAAAGAAATCGAGTTGGTTGGTTGCGCTCGTGACTACTGAACCATCGTCTTCGTAATTGAGAAATTCATTAACGAGTCTTTTTATTTCAGTCAGTGCATCGCTCTCTTCCGCAGTTAATGTTTCCATTGGATCGGCGAACATCGTATTGATTGCGGTGTTTAAATAGAGTTGGTATGCGTTGGGGTCAGTATTGGCATCGACTTTATAGCGGTCTGCTCTAGGAACTGGAAAAGCAATATCTAGAGCTTGCCCTTCGGCACATTTTTGAGCAGTAGTTTGGAACGCTGGATCACAGGCGCTTAACAATAAAGCTGAACAGAGTGTTGC
>NZ_LWGF01000351.1:0-9204 GCF_001635355.1 Oleiphilus sp. HI0125 | reverse complement strand
TCCAAGCACTATAGTGGTTCAACCGAGTAAGAATGGAACTTTCATTTCCTTGCGTATCAAATTTACAGCTACAAGTCGCGAGCAATTGGATGCCATGCATCAGGCTATCATTGCGACTGGTCGTGTGAAGATGGTCCTATAGAGGGCATCTGTCTTGTCAGAAGAATTGGCCAAACCTAGAAACTCTGAACGCGAGCTCAAGGTAACATATTTCTCATCGAAGCTTGATTACGAAACAGCGTGGCGAGCGATGCAAGACTACACAGATAAACGAGATTCTCTATCAGATGATCGATTATGGGTTTTGCAGCACGATCCAGTATTTACTCAGGGGCAAGCCGGTAAGTCCGAGCATCTTCTCAACACTGGAGATATTCCGGTAGTGCAAGTCGATAGGGGTGGTCAAGTCACCTACCATGGGCCTGGTCAGTTAGTGATTTATGTTTTGTTCGATATAGATAGAATGGGTATTGGTACGCGACAATTCGTACGACTGATTGAGCAGGCAATGGTTCAGGCGCTAAAAGATTTTGGTGTCGACTCTAAGGCCGATCCTGAAGCGCCAGGTGTATATGTCGATGGGCGTAAAATTGGTTCTATAGGTTTGCGTATTCGTAAAGGGCGTTCTTTTCATGGTCTGAGTGTAAATCTCGATATGGATCAAAGCCCTTGGCTTCGTATTAATCCTTGCGGCTACCAAGGTTTACAAATGGCTCAGCTGAGAGATTATTGCCCTGAGGTCTCTATTACAGAATTTTCTAACTGCCTCGTAGATGCCCTAAGTTCATTATTTTGTTATCGGCAGACCAACATTGAAGTTACAGATTCGTTATGACAGAAGAAACTAAAAAGACGTCCGTTAAAAAAGTCGTGGCTGGTGAAAAGTTGCGCGGTGCTGAAAAAGTTGCCCGCATTCCAATTAAAGTGATTCCTACCGAAACGATGCCGCGAAAGCCTGATTGGATTCGCGTGAGAATTCCTGCAACGCCTCGAATTGGCGAAATTAAGGACAAGTTGCGAAAGCACGGACTGCACACGGTATGTGAAGAGGCATCATGTCCGAACCTAGGTGAATGCTTTGGTGGTGGCACTGCCACGTTTATGATCATGGGGGATATTTGTACGCGTCGTTGTCCTTTCTGTGATGTCGCGCATGGACGTCCAAAGCCGCTAAATCAAGATGAGCCCCGAGAGCTAGCCGAAGCCATCGCTGACATGAATCTCAATTACGTGGTTATAACTTCTGTTGACCGTGACGATCTGCGTGATGGTGGTGCTCAGCATTTTGCTGATTGTATCTCAGAAACTCGCTCAAGGACTGATTCAATTGAAATTGAAGTTCTCGTTCCGGATTTCAGGGGGCGTATGGACGTAGCAATCGATATTCTTAAAGGCACTCCACCTGATGTCTTTAATCATAATCTAGAGACTGTGCCATCCTTATATAAAAAGGTTAGACCTGGCTCCGATTACGATTGGTCGTTAGATTTATTGGAAAAGTATAAAGCTGCGGCACCTTCAGTGATTACGAAGTCGGGTTTAATGCTTGGTATTGGTGAAACGAAAGAAGAAGTTATTCAGGTGATGCGTGATTTACGCGCACACAATGTCGATATGCTTACGCTCGGTCAATATCTACAACCGAGTCGTGACCACTTGGCCGTTGAACGTTTCGTTACACCTGAAGAATTTGATGAGTTAGGCGAACTTGCCAAAGAAATAGGTTTCAAGCATGTTGCGAGTGGTCCATTAGTTCGTTCGTCGTATCACGCAGACAAGCAAGCAAAGGGCGAGAAGGTCGGTTAACTCTTGGCTCTTAAGAAGGTTCTTCGTTGAAACTGTCAAAGATTAAAACTGGAAGCTTTGAAAGGCGTTTAAGCTTGACTAAGGCTGGTTTGGTCTCCGGTACGCGTATGGCGGGCAGTTTGACGGCCGGTCTCTTTCAGTCCTCACAAAAACGCGCAGAGGCGCGCAGTGCGGCACTTTCACGAGAAGCTAAGTATCTCGTTGAAGAGTTGGGTAAGCTCAAAGGCAGTGTTGTTAAGATTGGTCAGATTATGGCGCTTTACGGCGAGCATTTTCTACCAGTTGAGGTGACTGAAGCGCTTCATACGCTTGAAGAGAAAACCGCGGCGCTCGATTGGTCTATCATGCGTGGTTTGTTGTACGAACAGCTCGGCTCGGAGCGTTTTCAAGAACTTGATGTGTGCGAAACATCTATTGGGACGGCTTCTTTGGGGCAGGTGCATCGAGCGATTGTGAAAAGCAGTGGTGAAGAGATTTGTCTTAAGATTCAATATCCGGGCGTGAGTGAGGCGATCGACGCTGATTTAGACTCTGTTGCTCAAATCTTACGCCTTGCCAATGTAGTGTCTCGTGGGCCTGCTTTCGATGAGTGGCTCGAAGAAGTTCGCGTTATGATGCACCGTGAGGTGGATTACGGATTAGAAGCTAAAACGACGCAGCGTTTCAATGATCTTCTGAAAGAGGATCATCGCTACGTTGTGCCCTCTGTTTATTCTCGATATTCGACCTCTAAGGTCTTAGCAACCAGCTATGAAGAAGGCGTGCATGTTGCTAGTGAATTGGCGCAAGGTTTGTCACAGCAAGAGCGAAACGCACTCGGGCAGGCATTTCTTGAATTGTTCCTGAATGAGCTTTTCGTATGGCATGAAATGCAAACGGACCCGAATTTCGGTAATTACCGTGTTCGTATTGATAAGTCCAAATCTCCTCAACTTGTTCTTCTTGACTTTGGTGCGGTTCAACGCTATGACGAGAGCTTTATAAAACCCGTATGTGATATGATTCAATCTTCTTATCACAATGATCTTAAGGGCGTGATTCAAGCGGGTATTGCGCTTGATTTCATGCACGAGGATTGGCCCGATGACGTGCTCGAGACATTCGGGAAAGTCTGTATGGCTGTACTTGAACCCTTGGCTAGGACTGATTCGCCAGCAGTTTGTAAAGCAGATCATTGTGACGAATCTGGGGCTTATTTATGGGCTGAGAGTGATTTGCCAACGCGAATTGCCAAAACTGCTGCGCGTTCAGCTGTCAGCCGTTACTTCAAAATACCGCCAAAGGAGTTCGTTTTTCTAAATCGAAAACTCGTCGGCGTTTATACCTTTATCTCGGTGATTGGTGCTCAGTTTGATGGCGAGCCGCATTTGCGGCGTTTCCTATACATTAAACCATGAACTAACCTTGCAACACGTTTTGAAAATGCTCGCTTTTACTATAAAATGCGCGCCTCAAATTTAAAGAGTATTTTGCACGTGAGCAGTCTTAAAAATATCCGTAATTTCTCCATTATTGCCCATATAGATCATGGTAAGTCGACCTTGGCTGACAGATTTATTCAAGATTGTGGCGGTTTAAGTGACCGTGAAATGGAGGCGCAGGTTCTTGACTCGATGGATATCGAAAGAGAGCGTGGTATTACGATCAAAGCGCAAAGTGTGACCCTGAACTATAAAGCGGATGACGGTGAGACGTACCAGCTTAATTTTATCGATACGCCCGGACACGTTGACTTCTCGTATGAGGTATCGCGGTCTTTAGCGGCTTGCGAAGGTGCTTTGTTAGTCGTTGATGCGGGTCAAGGTGTTGAGGCGCAGTCTGTAGCGAACTGTTATACGGCGATTGAACAAGGCTTAGAAGTTCTTCCAATCCTTAACAAAATGGATTTGCCACAAGCTGAGCCTGAGCGTGTAAAGCAAGAAATAGAAGATATTATTGGTATCGATGCGACGGATGCCGTGCCGTGCAGTGCTAAGAGTGGTATGGGCGTTAAAGATGTGCTCGAAGAATTGGTTAAGGTGATTCCACCACCTGAAGGCGATCGACAAGCTCCGTTGCAAGCCCTAATTATCGACTCGTGGTTTGATAACTACCTAGGAGTTGTGTCGCTTGTTCGTGTCGTTGAAGGCACACTTCGCAAAGGCGACAGAATATTTATCAAATCTACCGGCAAGATCGAGCAGATTACTTCTTGCGGTGTATTTACTCCGAAGCATACCGAAACAGGGATATTGCAAGCAGGTGAAGTTGGATTTGTCGTAGCCGGAATTAAAGATATTCATGGTGCACCGGTAGGGGACACGATCACGCATGCTAAGACTCAAGAAGTCGGCCAGTTGCCCGGCTTCCAACGCGTAAAACCTCAAGTCTACGCGGCGTTGTTCCCTGTCAGCTCCGACGATTATGAGTCATTCCGTGAAGCTTTAGAAAAGCTGACGTTGAACGATGCTTCTCTGTACTACGAGCCTGAGACGTCAGATGCACTGGGCTTTGGTTTCCGTTGCGGCTTTTTGGGTATGCTCCATATGGAGATTATCCAAGAGCGTTTGGAGCGCGAATATGACCTTGATCTTCTTACTACGGCGCCAACGGTAGCCTATGAAATTAAGTTGAGAAATGGCGTCGTAGTGATGGTCGATAATCCATCAAAACTCCCTGATCCAGGTTCTATCGACGAAATGCGTGAACCAATTGTTGAGGCAAATATTCTGGTTCCACAAGACTATTTGGGTAACGTGATTAGTCTTTGTGTTGAGAAACGCGGTGTCCAGAAAGATATGCAATTCATCGGAGGACAGGTCGCGCTCAAGTACGAATTACCAATGGCTGAAGTTGTACTCGATTTCTTCGATCGTGTGAAATCAGTGAGTCGTGGTTTTGCTTCACTCGACTATCAATTTATTCGTTTTGAGGCTGCTAACCTAGTTAAGCTAGACGTTCTTATTAACGGCGATAAAGTTGATGCGCTGGCCTTGATTATTCATAAGGACCACGCCCAATCTAAAGGCCGTTTATTAACCGAAAAGATGAAAGAGTTGATTCCACGCCAAATGTTCGATGTTGCTATTCAAGCGGCAATAGGTGGCCAAGTCGTGGCGCGTCAAACCGTTAAGGCTTTGCGTAAAAACGTAACAGCGAAATGTTACGGTGGTGATGTGAGCCGTAAGAAAAAGCTCCTTCAGAAGCAGAAAGAAGGTAAGAAACGGATGAAGCAAGTGGGCAGCGTAGAAATCCCGCAAGAAGCGTTCTTAGCCGTTTTGAAAGTGGATAGTTAATCGATTTAAGATCGATAAAAATAAGTAGCGAGAAAAGAATGGATATCGATTTTCCACTGGTGTTGGTGGTACTAACGTTTTTTACAGGCTTCGTCTATTTAGCGGACGTTCTGTATTTTTCTAAACAACGCGAGGCAAGCAAGGCTCCAAAGGCATCATCAGAGGATGAGCCGAAGATGCATTGGTTGATTGATAATTCTCGCTCTTTTTTTCCAGTGCTGGCGCTTGTGTTAGTGCTCCGGTCTTTTCTTGTGGAGCCTTTTCAAATTCCGTCGGGCTCAATGTTGCCGACCTTAGAAGTCGGCGATTTCATCTTAGTCAATAAATACGAGTACGGTTTGAGGTTGCCAGTCGCGGGCACAAAGGTGGTCGAGCTGAACGATCCTGAGCGAGGTGACGTAATTGTCTTTAAATTCCCAGAAGATGGAAAAACTAATTACATAAAACGTGTTGTAGGGATCCCAGGTGATGTTATTCGTTACGACGAAAAACAACTGTTTATTAATGGTGAATTAGTTCCTGAAACGCTTGTAGCTAATTTACCTCCTTATCGTTTGGCCAAAGAGCAAATAGGCAACGTCACACATCAATTAATGGAGCATAAGCTGCGCCGAAACATTCAAGCCGAAGGTGAATGGGTGGTACCAGAAAACTCCTACTTTGTAATGGGTGATAACCGTGACAATAGTAACGATAGCCGTTATTGGGGCTTCGTTCCCGATGAGTTAGTGGTTGGTAAGGCGTTTGCAATTTGGATGCAATGGAAAGGTCTCACTTCATTGCCATCGTTTTCGCGCGCAGGAAGCATCGAGTAACATGCATTACGTTGTAAACCTGATAGAGCGGGTCTAACCTTAAGTACGCGAGTTAATGAATTTGATTGGAGCAATGCAAATGTCTAGAAATGAAACTAATAATAAATTGTTGAAGAACCAGCGTGGCGCTTCAATGCCCTTTGTTTTGGTGTTTCTAGCGATGGCTGCGTTTGTTGCGTTAGTTGGTTTTAAATTGTATCCAGCCTATTTTGAGCACTGGCAATTAAAGTCAGTGGTGACGTCTTTTGTCGAGGATTCTCAAACCGCTGAACTCGATCTGGGTGAGATTAATCGCCGCTTCAAATTACGTATGCAGACTAACAATATTCGCGACATTGACTTCAATGAAGCTGTATCGATAGAGAAAGAAGAAGGGGTGATTTCTTTCTACTTAGATTATGAAGTTCGTATCAATGTTTACAAAAATGTCGATGCAGTGATTGTGTTCGACGAAGTATCAGAAATCTATCCATAGGTAGCACAACACGGGTGAGTACAGTTAATTACGACAGACTTGAGCGAAAGCTTGGTTATACCTTCAAAGATCGATCTCTTTTAGAGCTTGCCCTCACACATCGTAGTTTCAAAGGTAAAAATAATGAGCGTCTCGAATATCTCGGTGACGCTATTCTCGGCTATGTGATCGCCGAACAACTCTATCTTCGTTTTCCTCATTTTAAAGAAGGTCAACTATCGCGCTTGAGAGCTCGCTTGGTTAAAGGCGTAACTCTCGCTGAGATAGCGAGAGAGTTTGGGCTAGGTGATTATCTAAAGCTCGGTCCTGGTGAACTAAAAAGCGGCGGTTTTCGACGAGAATCTATTTTAGCTGATGCAGTAGAGTCGATTATCGGCGCGACGTATTTGGATTCTGGTCATGACGTAGCCAAACAAATGGTATTGTCTTGGTACGAAGAACGATTGAGTTCTCCTGAGTTAGAAACGACAGAGAAAGATTCGAAGACTCAGCTGCAAGAATTGCTTCAAGCTAAAAAGCAAGACTTACCGACATACGAGGTTTTGCGCACAGAAGGCGAGGCGCATGCACAAACGTTCTATATTCGTTGTACGATTCCTGCGGAAGGCATTTCTATTGAAACGAGTGGTTCGAGTAGGCGTAATGCAGAGCAAGATGCTGCTAAGTTAGCGATTGAACAATTAGGTAAATAATATGAGCGATAAGAAGTTAGGCGATAACGATGCAGCGCAGTCTGCTGATGAGCTGGACGCTCTATTAGGTCAAGCATTTGGTGGCGTGGTGCAGAAGCACAACACTCGCTGTGGTTATGTTGCGATTGTTGGGCGGCCAAATGTTGGCAAATCAACCTTGATGAATCACATCTTAGGTCAAAAGCTAAGTATCACTTCTCGACGTCCGCAAACAACTCGACATCAAATCTTAGGAATAAAGACAAACGGGGCGAATCAAGCTGTATATGTTGATACTCCCGGCCTGCACTTGAAAGAACATAAGGCGATTAATCGCTACATGAACAAAGCCGCATCAAGTTCGTTGACTGATGTTGACGTGGTGGTGTTCGTTGTGGATCGCACGTATTGGACCGACGATGATGATCTGGTCTTAGAAAAATTACAGAATGTCTGCGCGCCGGTGATTCTGTGCATCAACAAAGTTGATCGTACAAAAGACAAGGGTGGCTTACTGCCGTACTTGCAAGAGATCTCTAAGAAAGGCGAGTTTCAAGATATCGTCCCTATTTCAGCGAAGCAAGGACACAACGTCGAGCAGTTGGAGAGTCTTATTGAGGAGTTGCTACCTGAGAGTATGCATTACTTTCCCGACTCCCAAGTTACCGACAAAAGTCAGCGCTTTTTAGCTGCAGAGTTAGTGCGCGAAAAGATCATGCGCCAACTAGGAGAAGAGCTCCCGTATTCGGTGACGGTTGAAATTGAAGAGTTTAAACAGAAGAGAAATATTCTTCATATTAGTGCCTTAATTCTTGTTGAACGTAGCGGCCAGAAAAAGATTGTGATCGGCGATAAAGGCGAGCAGATTAAGATTATTGGACGTGATGCGCGTAAAGATATGGAGCGTATGTTTGATAGCAAGGTCATGCTGAACTTATGGGTGAAAGTTAAGGGCGGTTGGTCCGATGATGAACGTGCCTTGAAAAGCTTAGGGTATCGCGACCAGTAAGCATGTTTGAAGCGAGTTACATTCTTCATCGTCGCCCGTTTAGGGATACAAGTTTGTTACTCGACGTCTTCACGTATCAGCATGGAAAGGTAGGTTTAGTCGCTAAAGGCGGCTACAAAGCAAAGTCTTCAAAGAGTGCCATTCTTCAGGCATTTCAGCCCTTGTTAATTGATTGGGTTGGTAAATCTGATCTCAAAACCTTAACACAAGCTGAACCGCCCAGCGCCCAATTAGAGTTGACGGGCCAACGGCAGTTCGCGGGTCTGTACATCAACGAGCTGTTATACAAATTATTGGCGCCAGAAGAGCCAATGCCTGCTTTGTTTTCAGCCTATGTAGAGTGTCTCTCGGGTTTAAGTGAGGGTGAAGATATGTCTCAGATGCTCAGAGATTTTGAACTTATATTGTTAGCTGAGCTCGGTTTGTTACCTAGTTTTGATATTGATTGGCAAGGCAAGGTTATACAGTCTGAGTCGAATTACTATTTGAGTGCTGACTCCACATTCGTGTTGACACAAGAGAATAGCCGAAGTTATGTCGTTTTTTCAGGTCAAGATCTCCTAGCTTATTCGTCACGCGTGCAGGCGCTAGTTTCTAATAAAAGCGCTAATCAAGTAAATGATCTTAAAGCGGTGTATCAGACGTTAAATAAGAAAGTCAGTTATATGCTGATTGATCAGGCGCTCCAAGGTGCGAAGCTTCAGAGTAGAGAGCTAATCAAGCAGTTCAGTAAATATACAACAGTAGGATGAGTAAGATGAGTCAACAGCGTAGGGTGTTGTTAGGTGTAAATGTCGATCATGTTGCAACCCTTAGACAGGCACGAGGTACGCGTTACCCTGATCCCGTCCAGGCTGCGATGCTAGCTGAAGAAGCTGGCGCTGACGGCATTACGATTCATCCGAGAGAAGATCGCAGGCATATTCAGGATCGCGATGTGTTTGTGATGAAGGAAACCCTCCAAACGCGTATGAATCTGGAGATGGCGGTAACGGATGCGATGGTCGATCTCGCTTTAAAGGTTAAGCCAGAGCATGTTTGCTTGGTGCCTGAAAAACGCGAAGAGTTAACTACCGAAGGTGGGTTAGATGTTGTGGGGCATCTTGATAAGGTTAAGGATGCTTGTCAAAGACTCGGTTATGCTGGCATAGAG
>NZ_LWGF01000350.1:0-704 GCF_001635355.1 Oleiphilus sp. HI0125 | reverse complement strand
CTCGATAAGCCTGTGACCATATTTAACCCAGCAGGTGCTAGGGTCAACGCGGTGTAATTGATCGCTTCTTCAAGCGTCATGCTTGCGTAGCGGTCTTTTGACTCTTTAACTGCGCGACGAATACTTTCAAGTCGTTCCGTCGGGTCCGCCAAATGTGTACCGAGTGTCGCCAAAATCATAGCAATTTGATTGCCTGAATCACTATCGTCTCGACGCATTGACATAGGCACCATCGCAACCAGAGGTTTATCAGGCAAAACATTCAAACTGATTAAGTAATTACGCAATGCACTACCACACACAGCCATCACCACATCATTTAGAGTACAGCCCGTTTTTTTCGCGATATTCTTGAAGCGCTCTAAGGGGTACGATTGCGCCGCAAATCGACGAGAGCCTGTAATACACTGATTCAATATGCTCGGAGGGGCCTGAAACGCAGATGTATAATCAGGATTCGTACTGGCTTGTTTTACGGCATGCGTAACTTCTTTAACGAGAGTTGGAATCGTTGAAATCTGCTTGCCAGCTTCGCCCACTAGATCCGTCAAACTCTGAATGACATCTGAGCCTTCTACCTGAGCATGCGAACGCTGCTTTCGCGGCATCGCCCAGAGTGGCGGCTGATCACGCACGCTTGGATCTTCAGACATCAAACGCATGCCCATGCGCATTGCCGCAACACCATCGAGCATGCAGTGATG
>NZ_LWGF01000349.1:0-1003 GCF_001635355.1 Oleiphilus sp. HI0125 | reverse complement strand
TGTCTGCTAGGTCATCTGTATCGAGATCTTCGGTGGCGTCGATAAGTTCTTGCGCATTTAACTTGCTCAAGAAATAGGCTTGGACGTCTTCGCTTAGGTCTTGAAGAACCTCTCCGCGATAATCATCATCGACGAGCTGCCAAATAATATTACGCTGTTTAGGTGGAGAAGACTCGATGAGGTGAGCGACATCGCTCGTCGATAAGCTCTTATTAATAATGCGAGCTACTTGCTTCAGAGAGCCGGCTTCAATGGCATCCGAAATGGAGCGCCAGTGTTGCTCTGGTGTCTGATTGTTAGAGTAGCTTGCCATGGGAACGCCGAAAGTTTGTTTAAGCTATGAGTATAGCGTATGGCGTGCAGATCGGTTGATTAATTTCTTAAGAAAACAATGGCTTAATAGGATAAGTTATAACGAATTAGAGTTAACTTTCTTCATCAAACCGATTATTGATCAATGTTTTCAAGGCATTCATGGCTTGCTCTTCATCCGCGCCATCAACAGTAATCGTTATCTGGGTGCCCTTGCTGGCTGCAAGCATCATGACAGACATGATGCTTTTTCCGTCAACTTCTCTATCGTCTTTTGTGATGGTAAAACTGCTTTCAAAATGACCGGTGCATTCCACGAATTTGGCTGCTGCTCGGGCATGCAGTCCAAGATCATTGATAATTTCGACAGTTTCGCGAAGCATTCGATTCCCTTTGAAGTCTCAGTGTTTTCTTAGAATTTATTTTATTGGGTTTTCATTGGAGCGGATAGTTCTTTGTGGCGAATCAACACGCTTTTGTGAGATTGCTTAAAGTATGCTCCGATTTTTTCGCATAAATAAACGCTACGATGCTGGCCGCCTGTGCAGCCAATGGCAATTGTCATATAGCTGCGGTTATTTGAGGCGAATTGATCAATCCACTTGTCGAGGAAAGTAATAATTGAAGACTCCATTTCCTCGACTTCTGAATGTGAACTTAAGAAATCTTCAACAGGTTTGTCGAGCCCCGT
>NZ_LWGF01000348.1:0-871 GCF_001635355.1 Oleiphilus sp. HI0125 | reverse complement strand
TCGCGATCAACTAGCGCAGAGCGATTTGGCTGACCCACGTCTGATTGATGAATCTAAAACTGCATTAGATGTGCTAACGCAACTACTTGGTTTACCCGCTATTTATGCGTTTCAGCATTAGGCCTGCGCGCTGACCGATCGGCACTTTGCTGTTTGGAAAAATTAGAAGCTCTTCTGTGTTCTCCACTTCATAGATTTTGAGTGGAGACTTTTCCATTATCGTCCCCTGATTGTAGCGCGAGAAATTAGGGGCATCTTCATCAACATACAATACATATTCTGCATGGTCTACGATCAGCTCATGACACACTTCGAATTCATTGAGTTGATCTTGCGCGACAGTTATGAGCTCACCACAGATCATTGATTTAAGACATTGATAAGTGTTTGCGTATTCGCTGAGTTTGTTGAGCCCAAATGGGTACACTTTACCTAGCTCAACCGTGTATGCATCGGTGTTAAAGCTGCGCGCGGTAAAAGAAGAAAACGTTGTTGCTGGCTTATGCTGATAGACCAGTGTCGTACAGCCAAGTGCAGATAGAATCCCACGAGCTTCATCTGAAACATTGTTAGCGTGCTCGGTTTTAGGTTTGAGCGCGAAGCGTTCAACATAGGAATCGCGAATTGCGGTGTGAAGATCTAAGTGTTGGCTGAGGCCATAATCTTCAGCGAATTCAGAGACATATCTCTCTAGTAGTTTTGCTCTTCTAGCATCAATGCTCCCACAAAAATTATCTTCATTGTGAACTCCCATAAACAGCCGATTCATATTGAACTCGATAAAGCGGCTTGCTTTGCGCATTGCTTTGGGGTGCCCAAGTATTAAAAGAGTGGGGCGGGCTATTGAGATGTCTTTGCTAAGAAGCTCTGT
>NZ_LWGF01000347.1:0-569 GCF_001635355.1 Oleiphilus sp. HI0125 | reverse complement strand
TAAGTTCCCGACCGCCTATACAATTCTTTTCGGCCTCATAGTTGTAATGGCAGCGTTAACGTGGGTTTTACCCGCAGGCCAATACGAAATGGTCGACAATGAAGATTTAGGCAGACAAGTGCCAGTTGCTGGCTCATATCATGAAGTCGACCCCAATCCGCAGGGACTAACAGATATATTCATGGCACCTATTGCTGGTTTTTATGACCCAGGCAGCTATGAAGCCAGTGCGATTGATGTTGCTTTATTCGTTCTATTTATTGGCGGCTTCCTTGGCATTGTCACTAAGACCGGCGCGATAGATACAGGCATAGCCAAAGTTACGACTAGCCTGAAGGGTAAGGAGATCATGCTAATTCCTATCCTAATGATACTCTTCGCTGCAGGCGGCACTATCTATGGCATGGCCGAGGAAACCCTCGCGTTCTATGCCTTGATTATTCCCGTCATCATCGCCGCGGGCTATGACTCTGTGACTGCGGTTGCGATCATTATGCTCGGCGCGGGTATCGGCACTCTAGGATCGACTATCAACCCTTTTGCAACAGTTATTGCAGCGCAAGCAGCGG
>NZ_LWGF01000346.1:0-666 GCF_001635355.1 Oleiphilus sp. HI0125 | reverse complement strand
TCAAAGTATTGATAGGCATCGTGGACACGACAAACATGACGACCATGGACACGACGATCATGACGACCATGGACACGACGATCATGATGACCACGGACACGACAAGCATGACGACCACGGACACGACGATCATGACGACCATGGACACGACAAGCATGACGACCACGGGCACGACAAGCATGATGATCACGGACATGACGATCATGGACATGATGAGCATGAAGGTCATCACCATGCCCATGATGGAGTAGACCCTCACGCATGGCTTGACCCTGTTAATGCGAAAAACTGGGTGACTGTGATTAAAGACACTCTTTCAAAAATGGATGCAGAAAACGCTGACAAATACGAAGCGAATGCTGAAAAGGCAATCGCAGGTCTCGATGAACTAATTGCAAACGCACAAGCACAAATTTCAGAACTGGGTGAACCAAAGTTTGTCGTCTTCCACGATGCCTATCAATACTTTGAAAAACGCTTCAATGTTCCAGCAACTGGATCCATTACACTTGGAGATGCCGAAGCACCAAGTCCAGCACGCATCAAAGAAATTAAAGATAAAGTCACGGAACTCAATGTGACCTGTGTCTTTGCAGAGCCTCAGTTTGACTCAGGCTTAGTGAGCAATGTATTCGAAGGCTCAGTGGTCACAACCATCGGCATTAT
>NZ_LWGF01000345.1:0-873 GCF_001635355.1 Oleiphilus sp. HI0125 | reverse complement strand
CCTCCTGTCAGCTACGTACCAATCGGTGTTAATGAAAATTATTCAGCAAGTATTGCACTTGCAACGACCCCTGTTGAATATCTAGATGTTACCGAACAAGTGGTATGGTCGGTTGATGAGCCAAAACTCGCTTTCATTTCAAATGATATTGGACTGAAAGGCCAAGCTACGGCGAAAAGCGAAGGCGTTGTTATTGTCTCTGCAAATCTCAGTTTCGCCGGTCAGTCTGCTGTCGCGAATGCTGAATTAAACGTTATTCCAATTCAACTGGAAAGCATCGAGGTTAACCCTGAAAATATAACAGTTGTACGTGGTACTGATGGGCAATACGTAGCAACCGGTATATTTAATGATCAGCAAAGTAGGGACATCACCGATACGGTGGTATGGTCTTCATCCAACGACACCGTGGCAAAAATTGAGACCTTTGGAGCAAATAGTGGTCGTGCTGTAGCGATTAATCCCGGCAAGACAGATATTACGGCTGCGCTTAATGGTCTAAGTGATACTGTGACGGGTACCGTTGTCGCGCCCGAACTCAATACACTGCGCGTCTATCCACAAAACGCCTCTATTCCACTTGGTGAATCACAACCTTTTAGTGCCTTCGCCGATTATAGCGACGGTACTTCGCAGGACGTTTCGAATCGTGTCGCTTGGACTAGTTCGAATACAACGCTTGCAACATTGAATTTACGCATACCGGGTCGCGTGGATTCAGACCCAACATTTGCTGGGCTCCTGCCCGATACTACTGATATTTCGGCATCATTGGGCGGCGTAGATAGCAATATAGCTGTACTCACCGTAACAAACGCAACGCCTACAGCACTCCGTATCGTGCCGGGTGATAGCGACTTGCCACTTAGGGTC
>NZ_LWGF01000344.1:0-270 GCF_001635355.1 Oleiphilus sp. HI0125 | reverse complement strand
TAGCACAAGCAGAACAGGCACCAGAATTAGTTCCAGAAAAATCACAGCGTGAAGCAAGTGTTCATATCGCACGTTCTCTCCTTCTAAGCCACTATCGTAAACAAGATATCGATCGCGAATTGTCGAAACGTGTTTTTGAGCACTACTTAGATTCTCTTGATGGACAGCGCCTGTACTTCCTTCAATCAGATATCGAAGAATTTGAACCTTACCGCAACCGTCTCCATGGTGCCTTGAAAACTGGCCAACTAGAACCAGGATTCAAGATTT
>NZ_LWGF01000343.1:0-726 GCF_001635355.1 Oleiphilus sp. HI0125 | reverse complement strand
TTGCATGATGTTGCGAACACGATCTGAAGCAAACAAACGCATTAAGTTATCTTCTAAAGACAAGAAGAAACGCGTACTACCTGGATCACCCTGACGGCCAGCACGACCACGTAACTGATTATCGATACGGCGAGATTCGTGTCGCTCAGTACCAAGTATGTGTAAACCACCAGCCTCTTTCACGGCTTCGTTACGTGCTTTCCACTCTACTTTAATCTTTTCAATTTTTGTGTCATCAGGGTTTTTGAGCGCTTTGACTTCAGCTTCCCAGTTACCACCAAGAACGATATCGGTACCACGGCCCGCCATGTTGGTCGCTATCGTGACCGTACCTGGAAGACCTGCTTGCGCAACGATCTGAGCTTCTTGAGCATGATGCTTTGCGTTCAGAACGCTATGTTTAATACCTGCTTTTTTCAGCAAACCTGACAAATATTCAGACGACTCAATACTCGCTGTGCCAACAAGTACTGGGCGTTGGGCTGCAACAACTGCTTTAACTTCATCAATAATTGCTTGGAATTTTTCTTCCTGCGTTAAATAAACAAGATCGTTATGATCAATACGAGCAATAGTTTTATTCGTTGGAATAACAACCACGTCTAGCCCGTATATTTGATTAAATTCGTACGCTTCGGTATCCGCCGTACCAGTCATACCAGCAAGCTTGTCGTAAATACGGAAGAAGTTCTGGAAGGTAGTAGATGCGAGAGTTTGGCTCTCTGC
>NZ_LWGF01000342.1:0-10351 GCF_001635355.1 Oleiphilus sp. HI0125 | reverse complement strand
TGTATGAGAAAGCCTGAAAAAAACGAGGGGATATACATCGACATAATATGTATTTGAATCACCCACTTCGTATCTTCGAGCGAGTGCCCCATTAGATTGTGCATTGTCACTGGCGTGGCGGTCATAACATAAGACATAACGGCATAAGCAATGGCCGCCGAGAGAACGGCCACCCAAAACACCGGCTGAGAAGAAATCTCAAAAATTGTCCTTTCTTCTGGTGAAGAGCGCTGTTGGGAATCAACCGGCTTAGGCGCCTTAAATACAAACAAAACAGGCAAACTCAATGCGAGTATGACAGCGAGCAAGACAAACGAGCCACTGTAATGTTGGTCAAATAACTCTCTACCAACCTGCCCGAGCTCTGGGCCAACAAATGCTGCAACAAGACCACCCAGCAGTACGAACGAAGCAGCTGGCGCATGTTGAGATTCATCAACACTTTCCATCGCCGCAAACCGATATTGCTGAATTGCCGCTAGGCCAACTCCTAACAACATCACGAAAAAACAAAATCCCCAAAACGAGGTCTGCTCGATGNNTTGCGCTGCACCAAGTGCTGCGCAAATCATCATAAGAATATTGACGCGAAAAACAGTCGAACGCCCATAACTTTGCATCAAGCGCGCAATAGGAATGACCGCCATAGCCGTACCCACAACGATTGCTGCAACAGGTAACGTGGCCATTGCTTTATCTGGCGCCAACTCACTGCCAATCAAGCCACCGACAAACACAACTAACGGCGCTGTACTCAAACCTAAGGCACTTGCGACTGCCAAAAGCCAAACATTCCTATTTAATTTTTGCACAAACTCTCCTTATGCGAAAAACAGCAGCAAGATGCTTTGCGTTGCTTGAGCTCGATTGTAATAATGCGGGTTTGAATCGCATAAAAATGAAAGGAACAAAAAACTATGCCACGTTACCATGTCTATGGCCTCGGTGCTGCACTTGTCGACACCGAAATTGAAGTCACTGATGATTTTCTATCTCAAGCAAACATCGAAAAAGGTCTTATGACATTGGTAGATGAAGCACGCCAAACAGAGCTTCTCGATCATATGAAAGATCACCTAGTGGGTAGCAAGCGATCTAGTGGCGGCAGTGCGTGTAACTCAATTTATGCGGCAGCTTGCTTTGGCGCATCAACATACTACTCATGCAAAGTAGCTGATGACAATAACGGTACATTCTTCCATGACGACCTTGCTGAGGCAGGCGTCTCTACCGATCAATCAAAACATGAATCAGGTACAACCGGTAAGTGTCTAGTCATGATTACCCCAGACGCTGAGCGTACCATGAATACCTTTCTTGGGATCAGCGAAACACTAAGCATCGAGAACATCAACATCGATGCGTTGAAAGAATCAGAGTATGCCTATATCGAAGGCTATCTTGTTACGTCAGACACAGGACGCGCTGCGGCGATTGAGTTGCGCAAATTAGCTGAACAGCATGGTGTCAAAACAGCACTGTCGTTGTCTGACCCTGGAATGGTGCAATTTTTCGGTGATGGTCTCGCCGACATGCTCGGCGATAAAGTTGATCTTCTGTTTGCCAATCAAGACGAAGCCCTCGGCTGGACAAAGACCTCGAATATCGAAGAAGCTTGTGACGCGATGAAACAATACGCGACAAGTTTTGCGATCACATTAGGTAAAGATGGTGCAATGGTATTTGATGGCATAACACTCTCAAAGGTTGAAGGCGTGGCGGCAAAAGCTATTGATACCAACGGCGCGGGAGACATGTTTGCTGGCGCATTTTTATATGCTATTACTGCTGGAAAGTCCTATGTTGAAGCTGCTTCTCTGGCAAACAAAGCAGCTGCTCAAGTGGTCAGCCAATACGGACCACGCTTAAAAGCAGAGCAGCACCAAGTCTTGCTGTAAGTTCTTGTAGTCATGCTGTAAATCGGGGTCGGAGTATAAATACTCTGATCCCGATATTATAAAAAGCCAAACAAATGGCTCATTACGCCACAGGAAAACAGATTTCTTCTACTGTGCGCTTTTCTGGTTGAAAGCTATTTATTTTGTCATTACTTGGGTAGCCCAAGCACACACCGCAAATTAGCTTGTACTTGTCTTCAATACTAAAGAATGGACGAACATCGCCGCCCCACATTGCAACAGAAGCTTGCGCACATGTCCCAAGCCCTTTATCAGTCGCTGACAGCATCAGATTTTGCAAGAACATACCTGTATCAAGCGCACTGTATTCGGCACGTTCGCCATGAACAAAAATGAACATCGCTACCGACGCATTAAAAAACTCGAAGTTTTTTCGCATCCAAGCATCGCGCGCTGCGCGATCATGTCGCTCAATTCCGAGTACACCATACAAGCCCTTGCCGCACTCAATTGCGCGTCTCTTTTGCTCGGATGGGTAATGAATATCTGGTTTGAAATCGCCATTAGGCAAGGCACCGCTCGTTATACCCCTCACGATTTTAGACACGCCTTTTAAACGCTGAATTTCGATACCCTTATCATACTTTTTCAATAACGCTTCAGCGATTTTATCTTTAGTCGCCCCTTTTGCTATCGCCACACGATACGACTGCGTATTAGAAGAACTTGGTGCTTTCAAAGCATCCGCAAGCAAGGTCTTTATCAAGTCATCACTTACTTCTTGGTCGGTAAAATCACGCGTGCTATTGCGTTTCGTAAGAACGTCTTGGAACTCCATCTTTTATTCAGGCCTCAGGCTTTTTGTTAGAACATGCAGACTAAAAAACTCTGCACCAGATAGAAAGGGCTTACGGTAAAATTAAGTGTTTCGATCTATCAACACCCCATGTAAACTCGCCATCAAAATTTAGTACTTGAACTGGAGATCTTTCGTGCGTTTAGTTTCGTGGAATGTAAATGGTGTTCGCGCCGTAATGAAAAAAGACTTTTTGGCTTCGCTCGAAGAAATGCAGCCGGACGTGCTTTGCCTTCAAGAAACCAAGGCACAAGACGACCAAGTACAGGAAGCACTTGCTGAACTCGAGGGCTACCACATCTACTCGAACTCAGCTGAAAAGAAAGGCTACTCTGGCACCGCGATCATCACGAAAGAAAGACCTCTTTCTATTAAAAATGATATTGGCATCGATGAACATGATACCGAAGGCCGTGTCATTTGCGCAGAGTACGAAGACTTTTATCTCGTCACCGTTTACACACCTAACTCCGGGAGCGAACTCAAACGTCTGCCATATCGTCAAACTTGGGACAAAGCTTTTCTTGAATACATTCAAACCCTAGAACAAACCAAACCAGTATTAGTTTGCGGCGATTTGAACGTTGCTCATAAAGATATTGATCTCGCGCGTCCGAAGCCAAACTACAATAAAAGCGCAGGCTACATGCAAGAAGAAATCGATGGTATGGATGCCTATACCAATGCGGGCTTTGTCGATAGCTTCCGACATATTCATCCAGAGCAAGGTGAGCGTTATTCTTGGTGGAGCTACCGTGCTGGAGCACGTCAGCGCAACATAGGGTGGAGGATTGATTACTTCTTAGTGTCTGACTCTTTTAAAGATCGCATCAAGAATGCAGATATCTTTGATCAGGTGATGGGTTCAGATCACTGTCCAGTGATGATCGAGATATAGACTCGCTACGGTTAATAGATTTCTTGCCTCGAGACTATTAAAGCAAAGTACTTCCTTTCTTGTCGGCAGCAGCCGACAGTGCCTTAAGACCTTTGACGCCAAAGGTCTTAAGAATCTAAACGCGCTCCAGCTCTAGGGCCTTTGGCTTCACTCAAGCTTTTGCTCAAATCGGCGCTGCGGGACTCGCCTTCGGCTCAAACAATCCTCGCTTAATCCCGATTTTCACTCGCAAGCTTTGATCCTTCGAGATAGGGTTATAGGCGTCGAGATTCTTCTTCGTTGGCACCAACCACCCCCTTCTGACTAGATGAGTCGCGCATAGAATAAACAGATTAACGCCGAGGACTGTCTGAACGACCACAGGGAGAGAGTTCCGCAGGGGCTGACTGGGATTGTTAAGGGAGTGTCAGCGCACTCCCTTAACTCGTCCATCAGGACGAAAATTCTTAGTTAAAAAGGACATGAAGCCCTATTTCATTTGCATGTGTTTGGACAAACTTCAAACTCGAACTATTGGAGAAATGTAATAAATCCGTGTAGTCATAACCAAATTGAAGGGCAAACCCTCTTTCGGAAACTAAAAGAAAACCTTCAGAATCATTCAGATGAGGCGCCAATGAAGCTTTAACAGATTGCGTATCAGTCACTCTGTAGTACTGACAATCGTCAAGATTTAACAAGAAACATTCAGCGGAAATCGAAACAAACAGTTGAGACCGCAATGAGTTATAAAATGAAATACGATCGCTATTTGCTAAACCAATATACTCTGAATATTCTGTTCGAGATAACCAGTGATCAAATACGCAGACATAAGCCTTTTTGAAAAAGTTATCACTAGTGCCTTCCAATAACGCATGACGAAAACTCATTAAGAACGGAAGGTCTTTCAAGTCCTCTTGAGAAACAAAAACCAAACCTAATCTAATCCCAACTTCTTCAAACGATACCGCATAGACCGAAAACTCATACCCAGCTTTTTCGCTGCCGCAGTGCGATTCCATTTGGTATCTTGCAGCGCTTTTTCTATCTCTACGCGCTCTATTTGCTCAAGATAATCTTCTAAAGGCATATCCTCTGGTCGAGCCGATATAGAGTCTGTAGAGCTATCTTGGTTGTCGGGCTGAGCGCTCGGCTCAGAAAACGTCTGGGTTGGAGATAAGCGCGGGCTGTTATCTAGCTGCAGATCTTGTTCACGAATAATATCGTCTTCACACAGCGTAAACGCACGTTCAATGATGTTCTCTAACTCACGCACGTTTCCAGGAAAGCTATAGCTTTTAAGCGCTTGCATTGCATTGTCATCGATGGACGCGTTATCGACACCACATTCTTGAGCGATATTCGACAAGAAACGCGTTGCCAATAGCGCTACGTCATCTTGGCGTTCGCGCAAGCTAGGTACCTGCAAGTTAATGACGTTAATGCGGTAGAACAAGTCTTGTCGAAAACTGCCGTCGTCGACCAATGCTTGAAGATCTTTATGCGTTGCACTCAAAACGCGCACATCGACGGCTTCTTCAGACTCACCGCCTACGGCACGCACCGCTTTCTCTTGAATAGCACGAAGCAATTTCACCTGCATATCTAAGGGTAGATCAGCCACTTCATCCAAAAACAAAGTGCCGCCATCCGCCGCTTTAAACAGGCCATCTTTATCTTGATGAGCCCCACTAAAGCTACCTTTTAAGTGTCCGAAAAACTCACTTTCCATCAACTCGCTTGGTATCGCGCCACAGTTAACTGGAATGAATGGCCCATCACGTCTGACACCATTGGCATGAATGGCACGTGCAACCAATTCTTTACCACTTCCGGATTCTCCAGAAATGTATATCGGCGCTTGGCTGCGAGCGAGTTTAACAACCTGTTTGTTGAGCTTTTTGAGTTCGGCACTCTCACCGAGGAGCACCGTTTGATCACTAGGAATTGACTGAGCAAGATCAACTTTTGTTTCAGCGAGTTTAAGCGCACTAGATACAAGTGTGCGTAGTTGCGTTAAATCGACAGGCTTAGAGATAAAATCAAATGCACCCGCTTTTAGCGCCTCAATGGCGGTTTCAACACTGCCATAAGCGGTAATCATAGCTATCGGAATATGACTGTGTTCGCTCTGTATAAAACGCACAAAATCAATACCATTGCCATCCGGCAGGTTCATATCTGTTAAACATAATTGAAAGGTAAACTCTGACAAAGCACGATGAGCTTCTTCGATACAATCAACACTGACGGTATCTAACCCCATACGCATAAGCGTGATTTCGAGAAGTTCTCGAATATCTGGTTCATCATCAATTATTAATACGCATGGTCGAGTCATTTAACGTCTCTACTAGTTTCTATCTCAGTCAATGCTGAAGTCTGTATTCAAATGTTTCTGGCTTAAACAATTCGTTTGTGGTGCGCAAATATAATGCGAAAACAAGCACCGCCACTACTGCTCTCAAGGTAACTTAAGTTTGCCTGATTGGCTTCACACAGTTCACGCGATATATATAGACCCAATCCGGTTCCTGTGCTCTCGGTTGTAAAAAAGGGCTCAAACAAGTGTTTCTGATTCTCTTCCGATACGCCATTACCCGAATCAATGATATCTACGACAGCTTGTCCCGTGCCCGCTTTGCGTGACAAGCATACTTCAACCCCACCCTCGTTCATCGATTTCTCGATGTGGTATTGCGCATTGACAATCAAGTTAGTAAGCACTTGCTCAATCTGAGAAGGGTCAAATCGCGCCAAAGTGTCTTCCTTATTCAGAACGTTCACGCGGATGGGGATAGGAGAATCGCTTTGTTCTCGACACTGATCGACGACTTGCTCAAGCCAAGGTCGGAGTGAAATAGCCTGCACGTCGGGTTGACCACGGCGGCTCAAGGTAAGCGTATTTTCAATAATGCCATTTACTCGCGCGCAATGCCTTTCGATGATGCTAGTCATCTTGCGATCAGCTTCTGTCAATTCTTCTGACTCAGAAAGAAGCTGTGCAGCATGACTAATAGCGCCTAAGGGGTTACGCACTTCATGTGCGATACTAGCTGTTAAACGCCCAAGTGATGCTAGCTTTAATTGTTGCGCGCGCTGAGTGAGCAGACGGGTATCTTCTAAGAAAATAAGCGTATTATTTTTGCCAGCATTTTCCATTCGCGAAAAATTTGCTTGAACTTCAGGTAAGTCAGCACTCATTTGAAATGGCTTACTTCGCACCGTGGGTTGTCGCGACCACGCATCAATACGCTCAATAATTTGTTGAGGCAGGCGCTCTCCTGATTTCATACCTAGTAAATCAGAACATGCTTGGTTAAATGTCAGCACCTTATAATCAGGATCACAAACAATAATCCCAGTGCGCATACTTTGAATAATCTGATGATTAAGAGCTTGCAGCTCTGCGATATTTTTCTGTTGTTTGGCAGCGAGTTCTTCCGTTTGAGAAATACGGCGCGACAAGTTTTGAAGAATAAACGCCGTCGCAAAGTAAATAGCTCCAAATAACCCTGCTCGAGCAACATCGGAGAGCACACTCATATCTTGAATATAACGATCAAACTCAAGCGTTAGCGATAACAGACTTGCCACGGCCGCAAGCGCATACGCAGACACTCCACGAAGCATAATGTTTGCAGCAGCAACTGAAATAATAACTAAATTACTGAGCCCTCCAGTGATGCCCTCACCGGCATAAAACAAGGCATGAAGAAAACAAAGATCTAAGAAACCAAAGAAAAAGATATGGCTATAGTCAGCCTTTAAACGCGAACGATATGCCAGTAAAGAAACTAAAGAAAAGACAAAGTAAGTAGCTGCGATAACTTGAAAGGCTTCAATATCACGAAAATCGCTTACCGCGTATTTTTTAGAAAACGTCACCCCCCACAATAAAGCAGAAATAACGACGCGATAAAGATTGAAATAAGTAAATAAAGAACTCGGCATACTCGGCGCGAATACAATTAAATAAAACGAATAACTTTGAGTATAAACAAGGACTTGAAAAGTGTTAGCTGAAGTCAGGCTCTTTTTCAGATTCTTTAAACATAAAGCGAATCAAAATAGCCATCACTATAATCGACAACAATAAACGACCAAGCAAAATGGGTATCCAATGTGCGCCTAATAATAGAAGCAATAAAGTGTCTTCAATGATGCTATGGCAAAGCCCGAGAAAGCATGCAACGACCTTCATATCCCGTGAATTGATCTCGCCTTTTTTTGCGGCATCAATGAGCAAACCAGCACCAAAACTCAGACCTAACATCAAGCCTACAATCGTGACATGACTCGCTTCGCGGCCAACTTTTAAGAGTTTTGTCAGCGGTAAAAGTAAAAATTCTAGTACTTGATCGAACTTAATAAGGCGTAAAAAACGCAGAAATAGCATGAGAGAGCTCAGTACGACCAATATGCCTGCCAACATTTCGAATTGCGCTCTCACCCAACCCCAAAAGCTGGTATCAGAAACACTGGGGGTCCAGAGAGCCTGACTCGTTTGCTCAGCAAGCGGCGTCACACTGAGACTGAAATAGGTAATCAAAGCAAAGACAAAACCACCGACACAGCGCAACAAGATCGTAATACGCCAAGAAACTCCTAATGCTTTCGCGACTGCCCCCTCAATAGGAATGGCATGAGCCACCAATACAAGCATCGCTAATGTTGTGATTTGCGCGACTGAGTATGAGCCATCACCCAATTCATAAAACACCACCATCGCCGCGTAGATATTTGTCAGAATGCTTGCAGCCCAAACTAAACCAAACTCACTCGGCAAACCAACAATGTTCATTAAGGGGGCAAGCAACGATGCGAGTAATTCTGTCGCACCAAGCTCTTGCAAAATTTTCACAACCATCACTGCTGGAACCAGAATTTTTAATAAAATCCAATACGCTCGTCCAACATCGTTTGCGAAAGTTTTTACTGCTTCTAGCTGCATAATGTCTGTTCTACGAATAATATACGCGGGGCCGGGGTCATTGCCTCATCACTTTTAGGAGTAGCATAACTTTGGATCTGCCAAGCGTCACGGTTTTATCTCTTTTCATTCCGACCTTTTTTATGGTGTCTATCACACCAGGAATGTGTATGACCTTGTCACTCACGCTCGGTATGCGTTTCGGAATGAAAGCCATCTTTTGGATGATGATTGGCGAACTATCGGGTGTTGGTCTTGTCGCGACATTGAGTGCCGTTGGCGTTGCCGCCATTCTTCTCACCTATCCAATTTTATTTAGCGTGTTAAAGATCGGAGGTGGATGTTATCTCATTTATCTCGGTTTACAGATGTGGCTATCAAAAGGAAAAATGGCCATCACCAACGATGCGGCAATGAACACTGTCTATTCTCCTACGGCACTGATCTCGCAAGGGTTTATCACCGCAATAGCTAATCCCAAAGGATGGGCATTCTTTGTCGCTTTGCTTCCACCATTTCTCGACCCAGAACGCGCATTATTCGGACAACTATCTGTGTTACTCGTCTTGATTCTCGTGCTCGAAGCGATGTGCTTAATTATTTATGGGCTTGGCGGAAAGAGTCTTGGGCATTTCTTGGGGGATGAAAAACATCAAAAAACACTCAATCGATGTTCTGGAGCCTTATTAGCAGGCGTAGGTATTTGGTTAATGATGAGCTAGCGTCTGGCCTGAGGAAGATTTACGTTATATCGCATCGCAACAAAACGACTAGCAGTGGCGGCTAGAGCGGCAAGCCCCATACAATATGCTTCAGGCACTCCTTCTGAATGCAGAACCATATACATTAACCCGCCGATAATGGCCGCAGATGCATAGAAATCTGAACGTAAGATCATCGGAATTTCGCGAACAAGTAAATCGCGAATCACACCACCTCCGGTCGCGGTCAAGGTACTCATTAATACAACGCCCACCCAACCAAGCTCATGGCGCACTGCAGTTGCTGCACCAATAGCCGCAAATACGCCAAGACCGATCGCATCTGCAAAACGGACATAGTCCATATGCCTTTCGACGCGGTTAGCAAAGAAGAAAGCAATTAAACCGGCAGCGAGAGCTGTAAAAAAATAGGTCTCGTTAGTAAAGGCTGCTGGCGGGTGCACACCTAGAATCGCATCGCGCATAATGCCGCCACCAAGGCTCGTCGCCAAAGCTAGCACCAAAATACCGAGTAAATCTAAGTGGTATTTTGCACCGTCAAAACCTCCTGACAGCGCAAAAACGAAGACACCAAACAGATCGAAGTACAGCAACCATTCCATCGAAGATTAGGCGTCCTTATTAAGCCATGTCATATATTCACTGACCCCTTCAGCAACCGTCTTGAATGCTTGGTCATAGCCTGCAGCACGTAAGTTAGTCATGTCTGCCTGGGTAAAACTCTGATAACGGCCTTTTAAATGATCTGGGAAAGGAATGTACTCAACCTTTCCTCTGCCGTGAAAATCAATCACCGCGTCAGCCACGGCTTGGAAAGGTTCTGCCGCGCCTGTGCCTAAGTTATAAATCCCAGACTCAGCTTTGTTTTCCCAACACCAAAGATTCACATTGGCGACATCACCTACATAAACAAAGTCTCGCGTTTGACCACCGTTTGGATAACCGTCATAGCCTTCAAACAACTTAGGATTTTCGCCTGCCTTAATCTGCGTATTCAAGTGGAATGCAACACTCGACATCGAACCTTTATGTTGTTCGCGCGGCCCATATACATTGAAGTAACGGAAACCAATCACTTGAGATTCGACTTTAGGCAATATG
>NZ_LWGF01000341.1:0-503 GCF_001635355.1 Oleiphilus sp. HI0125 | reverse complement strand
AATTTGTCGACCTAAAGATCTAACATATTCAGATGCGCAAAAAGTTATTCACTACGCAATATCCCGGCTTGGTGCTGACTATGATGTTCGGCAAATCTTCGATCTACTGCGTTTTTTCTTCCCGTATTTAATTCTCCCCCGCAGATGGCGCTCAAGCTTGTTTTCTAAACATCCGGGTCAAACCACAAAAACGGTTTGCTCTACCATGATTGCCGAGGCCTTCGGTTCGATCCAATATCCGATCTTACCAATGATCAAGCGATCAGAAGCTGGTCATATTAATATTTACCGAAGAAATCCCAAGCTATGCACGCCAAGTGACTTCGATTACTCGCCTTATTTCGACATTATCAAATATCCTTTCATGAACTTTGCGCAATCTGAGCCAAGATATCGCCAATTGCCTTGGGTTACGGAAGAAAAGCTGGTTGAAGAAGACGAAGTAAAAAACTAGCTAAAACAGACAGATAGAGCCGCCTTATTAATACTATTTCGACACTTAA
>NZ_LWGF01000340.1:0-703 GCF_001635355.1 Oleiphilus sp. HI0125 | reverse complement strand
GTTGATGGCGCATGTAGATAGTTACATTCTCAAGAATGGTTACGGGTGCGATACGCAACTTGTGGCGGGTGACACAATGCCAACAGGCACATCAATGATCGAGAAAGGTGAGCCAGATATTGCACCAGAGCTTTGGAGTAATGGTCTGCGCGAACCTCTCGACAAAGGTGTTGCAGAAGGTCGATTAAAGTATGCGGGCAATTCTTTGTCTGACGGTGGTGAAGAAGGTTTTTGGGTGCCGAAGTTCATGGTTGACCAAGATCCTAGCCTTGCAACAATCGAAGGCGTGAAAGCGAATGCTGCATTGTTTAAACACCCAGAAGATCCAAGCGCAGCGATGTTCATGGGTTGCCCAGCTGGCTGGAACTGTCAAATCTCGGGTGAAAACTTGTTCAAAGCGCTTGATTTAGAAAGCGCAGGATTCAAAGTGGTTGATCCAGGTTCTGGCGCGGCATTATCAGGGGCGATTGCAAAAGCTTACGAGCGTCAGGAAGCTTGGTTCGGTTATTACTGGGCGCCAACTGCTGTACTTGGTAAGTACGATATGGTGAAAGTAGATTTCGGTTCTGGTGTAGACGTTGATCACTACAAAGCTTGTATCACACAAGCAGAATGTGCAGAACCAAAACCGACGATGTACCCACCTGCAGCTGTTCAATCTGTCACGACATCAGGTTTCGCTGAACGCGCTCCAGAAGCTTTT
>NZ_LWGF01000339.1:0-912 GCF_001635355.1 Oleiphilus sp. HI0125 | reverse complement strand
TATCAACAAAATGCCAAAGGGTTTTATCCCGAAACAGATGGTAAGTGGTTGATCGTACAAACAGGCTCGGGAGAGTGCACTTTGGAGTGTCAGGATCTTGCGCATACCGCAAGACAAGTGAATATATTGATGGCGCGCGAACAAGAGCGTGTGGCACGAGTGTTGTTATCCACCCAAGCAGAGCAAACGCAAGACTTACTCGCGGCAGATTATCCACAGTTGTCAGTGAAGAGTGTTGATGAGTCAGCGCTAATTGAGCTCTATAAACAGGCAGACACAAGCAAAACGTGGAACTTATGGGTGAGTGATCCGCTGGGTAATGTCATTCTTCGCTACGACTCAACTAATAGTGGCTACGATCTCAAAGACGATTTGAAGAAGTTATTGAAACTCTCAAACATTGGTTAATGGGAGAGAGATGATGTACCGCAGAGTCATTAATAGAGTTGCTATTGGCGCGACGTTTTTAGCTAGTGTTGTGGTTATGCTGGGCGCTTGGACTCGTCTGGTTGATGCAGGTCTTGGTTGCCCAGACTGGCCGGGTTGTTATGGTTTTCTTACTGTGCCAGAGACGCCTGAAAAAATTGCGATCGCCGAAATGCGCTTTCCTGATGCGCCAGTAGAGGTCGATAAAGGCTGGCCTGAAATGATTCATCGTTATTTTGCGAGTCTCTTGGGGTTCGTCCTTCTATGTTTGTCTGTGTACGCTATTAGTGTGCGCGCCAAAATTTCAGGAACGGCGAAAGAAGAGGCTTTACCATATGGGCATATTTTTGGTTTGCTAGCGCTCGTCATCTGCCAGGGCATGTTTGGTATGTGGACGGTCACACTAAAGTTATGGCCGCAAGTTGTAAGTGCGCATTTATTAGGAGGGTTTGCGACCCTATCACTGCTCTTTTTATTGGTGTTGAG
>NZ_LWGF01000338.1:0-363 GCF_001635355.1 Oleiphilus sp. HI0125 | reverse complement strand
CATTTTGAACCATCAGCGCAGCATATGTTCCCATCAAAATATTCATCAGCGTTGACAATTTTTCGTTGAAAATTAGGTTCTCATTAACGCAATTACTAGTTTCCATGAATTGGCCTTCGTCTATACGTTTTAGCCAAGCAAAAAGATTTGGTGCAATTTGTTTTATTTTGTCCGCGGCTTCCGGGTCGACAAGGTTCATTCCTAATTGACCATAGATGCTCGCATCGGTTAGAGAAAAGTGATCACCGAAAATATAGTTTTGGCGGCGAAATATTGCGTCTAACGCCTCTAATATAGCTTTCCAACTTTGTTCAAGTAGTTCGTGTGTTGGTGGGAAGTCTTCTTTTGTTGGCGGTGTTAGTG
>NZ_LWGF01000337.1:0-927 GCF_001635355.1 Oleiphilus sp. HI0125 | reverse complement strand
CACTCGCAAACATGAAATGCGTATCTAGCTGCTCTGATAAATCAAAGTAATGCGCCAAACATTCAGCCAACGTCGATCGCTCTAAAGGCACAATCCCTTGATAACGCTGTCCCTTATCAGGCTCTATGGTGATCGCTAGTTGTGCTTTCCCCAACAAATCGCCTAAATCATTAGAGTCCGGCAAAGCGTCCTCATAATGCACGATACTTCGAAAAGACTTTTGATCTGTCGCTTCTGCCATTAACAAACTGACGGGGCCTTCACCTCGAGCATGTACAGCTAGTCTACCTTCAAACTTGAGTGTTCCTGTCATCAATACAGATGCACAGGTTGCTTGTGCTAACAACGCTCTAGGTATTTGGGGATAGTCTTTGTTTGCAGTAACTTCTTGAAAGCTTTTTGACAAGCGAACAATTTCACCTCGAATATGGCATTCATCAAGGAGGAATTTTTGGAAGGAATCTCCTTCAAGCATAATTATCTCTCTGTCTCTAATCGTTTCGTTGATCTTTGAAACGATGAATTAAACGACGATCCCGTTTATTCGGTCTTCTAAACGGTACTGGCTGACTTTCGCGTTCCGCACGACGCTCCGCCACTTTCTTTTCACGCTCTATTCGACTTTCTTCCGTTTCTTCATATAGCTGTTGAGCTAAGGTTGCGTTTTGACGACGATCTGACAAGCCAGCCACTGTCACGACTTTATCCACCCAGCCTTGTCGAATTTGCAAAGTAGCGCCCAAATCGACCGTCTTACCTGGTTTGCAACGCTGACCGTTGTATTGCACTTTGCCGCCCTCTACAGCTTCTTTAGCCATAGACCGGGTCTTAAAAAATCTTGCTGCCCACAACCATTTATCGATACGAACTTTTTGCTCAGAACTTTCTGTCATGACGAAGGCATTACATCCATAAATGAAGACAACA
>NZ_LWGF01000336.1:0-1103 GCF_001635355.1 Oleiphilus sp. HI0125 | reverse complement strand
TTCCTGATGTGCCTTTACGCCCTTCATCAAGTTCACGTAGCCAAACACCTTATTACCTTGTTTGAACTTACCACATCCCTCTACCACGATACCTGAAAACTCAATACCCGTTTTCACCGGATAATTGCTGCCCAATATCTTAAGTAAAAAGTCATACTTCCCCTGAATATTTTCGGCATCCAATTGATTGACGGAAGCGCAGACGACCTTAACCAGGAGCTCATTGCCTTTTGTTTTTGGCAATCTCAAACCCTCTTGAAGGCTGATACTTTTATTCTCCACAACAAGCGCTTTCATCTGTTCTCCTTTATATTCAATCAAAGAACTAGGTCATACGACCTAGTTCTGGAAAATATAGGTCGAACGACCTAAAATATCAACAATTGATTTAAAGAACTAACCGGATTCTAAAAGTGAAGCTAAACGCAAAAACTGAGAAAATAATTGATGTAGCATTGGAGATGCTTAAAAACCAAGGCAGCTTCGGAGTGACCATGCGCCAAGTGGCAAGTCATGCCGACATGTCACTCAGTAATGTTCAGTATTACTTCAAGAATAGAGACGAACTGTTAAAGGCCATGGCAGACCGATACTTTGAACAATGCTTAGATGAACTCAGAAGCATCAACACTTTAAAAGATCGGAATAGCCTAGAGGAAAAACTTTCACCTTTGATCAGCGCATTTCTAAGCCAGGGCGTCCATCTCTCTGACATGTGTAGAATCTTCAGAGAATACTGGGCAATCTCTAGTCGCAATGACGCCATCAAAAAATATATACTTGAGTACTACAAAGAAATGGCCAGTATTCTCATGGCCAAATTACTCCCCGTAGCACACAGTGAAAAAAGTGCTGCCGAAACGGTTTCATTAATTATTCCTTACATTGAAGGGTATTCAATTACTGGGATGGCTATGCCAGAAGGAATTGAGCGGATGACAGAACTAATGGTTGTGTTTTGTGTTGGAGTGATAGATGGAGAGTCATGAAGGCCAGTATTATATACACCGTGAGAAGAATCAGGTTTGTTCAGCAATAACCATATCGCTAACGTCACCTAACCTCTTGAAGCGGGTATAGTGATCGGTGCGACACTTAGGTCG
>NZ_LWGF01000335.1:0-692 GCF_001635355.1 Oleiphilus sp. HI0125 | reverse complement strand
TGGGTACAGAGTTGAATTTAACTCAGGCTAGCGGGATACTCCCGTCTCCAAATAAATAAGCTCTCACGCCCATGCAGTTATCAGTTCAAAAGTTACTTAATCGCTTAACGCTTCGCCAGCTACAGATATTTAAAGCCGTTTATGAGACGAGTGGTTATAGCAAAGCTGCTGATCAATTAGGTTTGTCTCAGCCTGCCGTGAGCTCTCAAATTAAACTGCTCGAAGAAGCCTTAAATGTTCAGTTGTTCGAGTTTGTCGGGCGCAAGTTGTTTGTTACTCCCGCTGCCGAGATGGTGGCAGAAAGCTGTGAGTCGATCTTCGAGCAACTGCGTAAATTGCAGAACGAGATACACAGCTTAGAGGGACAGGTCTCTGGTGATTTGCAGATTACAGCCGTGAATACGGCACAGTACATCACGCCTTACGTACTTCGACCTTTTCTTGAACAAAATCCTGCGGTGAACGTTCAAGTTAGTGTCGTAAACCGCGCAAAGGCGATTGAGCGGCTTAATCGTAATGAGGGCGACCTCGTTATTATGGGTATTGTTCCGACTGAAAAGCCATTCTCATCGTATCCGTTTTTAGATAATGAATTGATACCGGTGATGTCTCCGCAGCATCCCTTGAGCCAATTAGAAACATTGGGCGCTGAAGAGTTTTTTGGTTCTGGTGTACTGATTCGTGAGCGAGGT
>NZ_LWGF01000334.1:0-779 GCF_001635355.1 Oleiphilus sp. HI0125 | reverse complement strand
TGTGAAGAACGACGCAAAAGAAAATGCTGAGCGTGAGCGTGTATCGAAACTTGCTTTGGCTGAGCAGAAGCGTTTGCTTCGCCAAACAAATCAGGAAATTGCTGAGGAAGAAAAAGAAAAGCAACGTTTGAAAGCCTTGTTTGATAAGAACGAAGACGACATCGCAACTCTTCAAGAAAAACTCGATTTAGCGAGCGGCACACTTGGCGAAGTATTTGGTGTTGCGAAAGAAAGCGCGCTGGATTTAATTCCTAGCCTTGAAGATTCGATGACCAGTGCACAATTTCCTGATCGTATTACAGCATTGCGTTTTGCCGAGACCAGTAAGGTGCCAACCCTTCTTGAGCTACAAGCCTTATTCAGTAGTTTTGAAAGTGAAATTGTTGAATCAGGGAAGATTGAATTATTAGATCTTCCCGTTGTTGCATTGGATGGAAAAACTTCCCCTAAGCAAGTGCTTCGTATCGGTACCTTTAGTGCGATGGATGAGCGAGGTAATTACCTAGCTTGGGATCTTAGCAAGCAACAATTGAGCGAACTACCGACCCAACCTTCAGAGACGTTTTCGCAGATTCCGCAATTGGATACTGCAATCCCTACCACACTGTTAATTGATCCAACGCGCGGCGAATTGTTTGCATTGCTTGACCGCGAGCCAACGCTTCAAGAGCGTATTGCACAAGGCGGGAACATTGGCTACATCATTATTGCGCTTGGCTTGATTGGTTTATTGATAGGCCTATACCAGCTATTGAAATTGCTTAAGGCTGAGTTAGGCG
>NZ_LWGF01000333.1:0-652 GCF_001635355.1 Oleiphilus sp. HI0125 | reverse complement strand
ACTGATCGTCAGCTTGATACGCCAAGTAATCATAATTGCCGGTAGGCTTGATCACGATTTTGGCCTTACCATCTTCAATGTAAGACTCAATACGTGAAACAGATGTTGCGAAGTCAACAACATCTAAACGCTGACGAAGGTTTTCCGGAAGCTCTGCATCAGAGATCAACAGCTGGATGTTGCCACCTACTTCACTCATGTCGATATCAGCAGATGGATTCGCTAGACCAATAATGACTTGACCATCGCCTTTCTCACCGCGACGAAAATCAATCGCTGTAATACCATTCCCTGAAGCAGACTGACTAACTGACGCGTCGCTTTCAGCTGATGAATTTTCAGCTGCGGCTGAGCCAATCTTCAAAATCAGATCATTACCTTCAACAGAACTTGTGTAAGGCGCCATGGCATTCAAATCAACAACAAAACGTGTAACAGCTTGGCCCGCATTATTTTTTGCTTCGATCACCGTCATACGGTGAGCGTTGCCGAGACCGAGCTCGTGATAACGCTTATCTAAACCATTTGTTGCGCCATCAACTGTAATTGAGATGTCTGCAGTTTGACCGATCGTAAAGATCTTTGGTTCTGCAGGTGGTTCATCAAAGCTCAGAACAATCTCAACTGTATCACCCGGCATCGATGCAAATTT
>NZ_LWGF01000332.1:0-825 GCF_001635355.1 Oleiphilus sp. HI0125 | reverse complement strand
CAATCAACTGATGTTCAGTAAATAGCACCGAAGACCACTCGGTTTTTGTTGCGGCTCCAATAGAAGACACACCATTCACATCACCAAAATCAATGGCTTGAGTATTCACTGTAAGGCCATCATCAAGTCTCGACAAATATGCGCCTCCAAATAAGTGATCAAACAACGACACCTGAAACACTTGCTCTTTTATATCCACCTCAAACGTCGCTAAGGGGTTTGGATATATCAGCGCACTGTCATCAACCAGTAATGGATCACCTGACACATCGTGCGCGAGGCCAAAGATGTGCTGACCAATCACCTTGCCGCTTTGGAGTTGCCCCTTTTCAGGATTATCGGTCTCTTGAGCAAAGAGATTCTGAGCCAACAAAAAAGATAGGAGTGATACGCCTAAAGCGATATTAAGAGGGAATTTACGAATCATGGCTTTTGCTCCTTAATACTTCATCGAGAAGCCCAGTTCGATTTCTCGACCTGGCTTGCGACGTTCAACAATTTCACCGCCCTGAACTTTTTCTACTTCACTGTCGAGCAAGTTTTTGAGTTTGAACGAAACACCATAACCAATACGTTTCTCTTGATCGTCGTAGGTGTCATTCAAGCCCCACTTCACAACGAAATCTAGGCGATGAAATGGCTGTTCATAAACGTCCGGCGTACCGTTAATACCAAGCGCAGTGATGCGCTCACCATAGACGTTGTATAAAAACAAGGCGCTTCGACGGGTAAAGAAATTGTCGTAACCAAACTTTAAGTTCGCCACATAAGGTGACTGCCCTTGCATCGGACGAGAGGTACTAGTTAAACCATTTGAGGCTACAT
>NZ_LWGF01000331.1:0-15484 GCF_001635355.1 Oleiphilus sp. HI0125 | reverse complement strand
TACATTTATCGTCGGTTTTCCTGGCGAGACTGAGGAAGATTTTCAAGAGTTACTCGAATTCTTGGATGAAGCACAATTAGATCGCGTTGGTTGTTTTACTTATTCACCTGTTGAAGGTGCGCCAGCGAATGATTTGCCAGATCATGTTCCGAGTGATGTCGCAGAGGACCGTAAACGTCGGTTTATGGAGAAGCAAGCTGCGATTTCTGCAGGCCGCTTGCAACGAAAAGTTGGAACACGGCAGTTCGTGATCATTGATGAAATTGCCGACGAAGGCGCAGTTGGTCGTACGATGGGTGACGCGCCTGAGATCGACGGACAAGTCTTTATCGATGGCGCTACCTTCCTAGATGTGGGAATGATCGTTGAAGTCGAAATTGAGGAAGCTGATGAATACGACCTTTGGGCGCATCTCGTCTAATTCGCTTTATCTACTTTCTAATTAGGGTATTAGACTACGCTGGCGTTGCTGTGGTGTGCATCGTCAGCGTCCCTTGATCGTCACTAAGTTGTAGTTTTACTGTTATGGCTTGATAGTCTTTTAGCGACACTGCATGCGATCCGCCACAAAAGATCTCAGCTTGTTTGTCATTCAGGCGACATTGCCAACGCTTGGTATCGTTCAGTTTATTCCCATCGGCAATCATGGTGATTGATTCCCCAGTCGCGACCCAGTTTTCTAATGTTTGATTTATTAGCGCTTGCACGTTTTCGAGCTGTTCTAATGCTTCAGCCGCTTTAAAGCCTTGCTTTCGCTTAAGTGATTTTCCAATGCGGTATTCGTCACGCGATTTAAACTCGGTGACCTTTGAATCTGAGATCGCCATCTTATCAAAATCTGGATGCCCGAGGCTGTCCTCGGTTACCTCGCGTTTCCAATAGGGTTCCATCGCTTGATTGAGCGCGAGAGCAGATAGATGGCAAGCAGAATGCCCTAGGTTTAGCGCGTTTCGATAATTCTCATCTACCTTTAATTCTGCAGTTTTCCCAATCAAATGATCTGCTGTTATGTCTGGAGATATAAGGTGGCCGACAAGATAATTCCAACCTTCATCAAAGCGCTTAGCCGTAATCTCTGAACCGAATTCAAAATGTTCGTCGTCTTGTGATTGGGTGACGACAATGCAGTCCTCTAGCCTATAACAGTGATCGTTAATGACAATTTCGCCTTTATCAGCTGGTTGGTCAGGCCATATGTGATCAACAGGGTGAAAAGGGCTTTGCTCGCAAATAATCAATACTTTCCCATCCCAGTCAATAGCGCCGAGTATTTTAGATTTTTCATTTAGTGAATTTTGGAAGAAGGTGACAGTGGTGGGCGCAATAACGGTCATGATGAACCTCGTAAAGAAACGAAGTATGGTTATAGGAAAGGGATGTTACGCCGTCAAGAATACAAGACCTTAGAAACTCAGAAAGAGAGTAGAGCGAATATAATCTCTACTCTCTGACGAGTTTAAAGGGCTATATCGTTGATAATTCCGGTTGTTTTCTCTTACCTGCTCTTTTCTCGCGCATTTCCTCTATCTTGGAAACCAGAGCTGGGATTACAAATAGAATCAATATTGTTGCGTATGCAAGGCCAAAGGAAATACTGACCGCCATAGGGATTAAGAACTGTGCTTGTAGTGATGTTTCAAATAACAAGGGTAGCAAGCCCGCAATAGTTGTTAGTGATGTCAACATGACTGCTCTTAGGCGTAAGCAGGTGGCATTGATAATTGCTTCTTGTATGGCTTGGCCTTGCTCTCGTAGTTCTCGGTAAAAGGTGACGAGGATAATGGCATCATTAATCACAATCCCTGAAAGGCCAAAGAAACCAAACCACGAAAGCATGGTGAGATTAATTCCAAGCAGCCAGTGACCCAAAATTGCACCTGAAATGCCGAGTGGAATGGCCAAAATCACGGCAAGCGGCCATGAGTACGAACCGAAAACCCAGGCCAAAATAATGTAAATAAGCGTTATGCCTATACTTGCGCCTAGCATCATTTCAGCGCCTGTCTGGCGTTGCTCTTCAGCTCTTCCTTTAAGCTCGTAATCTAAGCCGTAGCGCGCTGCTAGCTCTGGGAGGGATTGTTTGCTAACGTCGTCTAGCACAACATTTGCGTTGTTCAGTGACGCGTCAACACCCGCAGTTACACGCAGGCCAAATCGTCCGTCAGTGTGTCGTACAAGCTCTAGTCCCTTGCGAGAGCTTAAAGTTACAACGTTGTCTAATCGAACAATGTCGCCAGTTGCTGTGACGATGGGGAAGCCGTTTAAAGTGCGTGAGGTATTGCGTTCTTGATCTGGTAATAAAATACGTACTTCTACTTCTTCATTTTGATCGTAGAACACCTGAAGAAGTTGGCCATCAAATCCCGCTCGAAGTTGATTGCCTACGTCAGAAACACTCAAACCAAGAGATTCACCTTGCGTGGTAAGTTCGTATATAAATTGCGACTTGCCGTAAGGGATGTCATCTTGAATATCATTCACGCCAACATAGCCCTTTAATGCATCCTGAAGCTCTTCGCTCGCTGCTTTTAATATATCGCTGCTTTGGCCTGTTAAGAATATATCGATGTCTTTGCCAGGAGGACCACCGCGAGGACTAGTAATGCTAAGTTGCTCAACGCCATCAGGCATTTGTAATGCATCTTTCCACGCGGAAATTAGTTCAGGGTTGCGCACTTCTCGCGAGTCTGGCGTGACCGTTTCAACATGTAGCGAGGCATATTGCTCTCCTTGCTGGTAACTTTGCCCTCCATCAAAGGTCGCTTGGTTAACACGCAATACAGCATGGACAATCAGGTCATCTTCGCGGTTGTATTTCTCTTTCAGTTGATCGTTCGCACGCCACAATGCGTCCTCTAGGTTGCGAGCAAATGAGCGTACTTCCTCAGGCGGCGTGCCTGCGGCAAATTTTGCATTGCCTAGTAGCACGTGGTTTTCAGGTTGAGGGAAGAATTCAAACTGGATACGCCCCGATATGATGAGCGTAATAGATATAAGAAAAACAGAGACTGCGAGCATTAAGGTCGTGCCCCGGTTTTGTATTGCTTTCGTCGCGAGCTGTCTAAACGTTCCGTCTCGGAAGGCATTAAACTTAGAATCAACCGCCACTCGAAAACGACTTTCTTTGGCGTTGTGCCCCATTTTTTTCAAGCTGTGATTCAGGTGCCCCGGCATAATTAAGAAGCACTCAATGAGTGATGCGATGATTACGCAGATAATGACCAAGGGAATGGCGAATAAAATATTACCAATAATGCCGCTAATGATAATCAAAGGCAGAAATGCAGAAATAGTGGTTAGCGACGACGACATAACAGGCACAAACATACGTCTGGCACCGCCTTCGGCAGCTTGCAAGGCACCTTCACCTTTTTGAAAGTGAGTTAGGGCGTCTTCACCAACAACAATGGCGTCGTCGACAATAATCCCAAGGGCCATAATAAGCGCAAACATGCTGACCATGTTGATGGTACCACCAATTGCGTACATAACAGCAAGCGTTCCTGCGAATGAAACAGGTATACCAATCGTGACCCAAAACGCGACGCGACCATTTAAAAAGATAAATAAAATTGCGACGACGAGAATCAATCCACCGATGCCGTTCTTCACAAGTAGGTTGATACGGTCTTCGATTAATACATATGCTTCGTTGTATGAATCTAAGTACACCGTTGGAGGCAAGCTTTCACTGGTTTCTTTAAGCCAAGTATTAAAGGTCTCTGCGGCTTGAAGTGTGTCAGAGGAGGGCGTTCGCAATATTCTCATCAATACGGCGGGGCGGTCCTTATAAAATACCTCGACTTGTTTTTCTTTGTTGCGTCGTTCTACTTCTGCAAACTCACCAAGCCGCAATCGTTCTCCGTTTTTAGCTGTGAGCACGACAAGATCCTTAAAACTTTCTTGGTCGCGGCGTTGTTCAATGCTGCGCAGCTCTCGTGCGACTTCATCCTTTGCCGAGGTGCCAGCAGGAATATCTTGGCTAGCGCTCGTGATCGACCTGCCGAGAGAAGGAATAGATTCTCCGATTCTGTTAATGTCCTGAGTGGATACCGTGATTGCAATTTCTTGCGCGGGAAGTCCAATAAGTTCAACCTTTGAGATACCACGTGCAATTAGCTCGCGTTCGAAGTCGTAAGCGAGCGGGCGAAGCTCATCGCGAGAGGCGTCTGCCGATAGTATTAGGGTTGCGACATCTTCATTGATCACCACTTTAGATATTTCGGGTTCTTCCGCATCAGACGGGAGATTCCGGACCAAGGATACCTGTTCCTTTACCTGATCGAGGGCAAGTCCCATGTCTGTGCCTTCATCGTATTCAAGGCTGATCACAGCGCTTGCTTGATACGAGGTCGACTTCATCTCTTTCACGTAATCAAGGTCACGTAATTCCTGTTCTAAGGGCGTAACAATGGACTTAGCAACGTCTTCAGCACTGGCTCCCGGCCAAATGACACGAACTGTAATATAATCGGGCTGAAATGAGGGGAGAAATTGTGTGTTGAGTTTGAGCAGAGATACCGCTCCTGCGATCAGCAGTATCAGCATCAACAAGTTAGCGGCAACACGGTGCTGCGCGAATCGTCCGATTAAATCGTGCTTGTGTTTCCCTGTGTCGAGCGCCATTACTTAACCACCTCAGCGCCTTGAATAGAAACTTTCAAACCATTGATGGCTTTGGGTAGCTGGGTGGTAATGATTCTGTCGCCATCCTCCAGTTGGTTGCTGCGTACTAAAATTCGGTCTCTTTGTGTATCGCTATACAAGTTACCGATGATGTCCACGTTCAGTGATTCAAGTCGGTCATCGACCACTTTAAATACGAGGTTAGTGCCATAAATTGATGAGATAGGGAGGGCTATGACGTCTTGTTGCTCTGGTAACTTCATGACTAGCTTAACGCTCTGGTTAAGCGGGATCTGGGATGAGTCCTCGGCTGAGAACCACGCATCATGGCCTCCATGGCTTAGATTGGCTGAGTCTGACAAGCGATCCAATACGAAGTTTTTGTCTTTGACAACGGCATGCACTTTTTCTCCACTTGCTATTGCCGTGCTAACTGAAGCTAAAACGCTGTTCGGGATTTGAGCTTTGTATTCGACCTTTGCTGTATCAAATATAGTGGCAATGGTTGCACCTGCTTGTACACGCTCGCCTGGTGATACATTTACCGAGGTGATGCTACCGTCAAAGGGAGCTGTGATCTTTGTTTTGCCTAAGTCGCGTTGTGCCAACTCAAGTCTAGCTTCTGCTCTTTTAAGTTGAGCTTGAAGTTGCGCTAAACGTGGCTCGTGGTCTTGAATGCTCTGTTCGCGATTGGTGACTGCTAATTCAGATTGCGCGACGTTCGATTCGGCGAGTTGTTTGCGCTCAATTGCGACTAATTGCGATGCGTTTAGCTTCTGCTGTCGAACCAATGCATCCCTCGCGATCTCATACATTCTTTGTTCGCTTTGAAGCGCGCGTTGATCGGCTTTGTGTCTGTTATGTTCTGATTTGATACGCGCCTTCAATTCTTGAACATCTGCAAGGGCTTGAGTACTCGCAATACGCGCGTCGGTATCGTCCAGGTGAACAATCACGTCGCCTTGTTTTACCTTTTCGCCGATTAAGGCGGGTAAGGCAATGACATCTGATGAGAGTGTTGTACTAAGGTTAGCGTGGTGCGGTGACTCCGAGCGTGCGTAAAGTTCAAACTCCGGCTGCGCAGTCATCTTCTCAACACTTGCCACACTCACTTGCCATACCTTCTCAAGACTTGGACGTGTTGGTGCTTCGGGCTTAGTCGCTAAGAGGAGCGCTATAACACCTACTGCTACGAGAAATATGAGAACGGGGCGAGTCCATTTGCCAAGAAATGATTTAGGCATTGATTAGTCCTATTAGATAAGAAAGGCATTAAGTATTGAATGAGTATACGGTAGAAATGCATGCATACGTGAGTCTACGAAGTCTGTGAATGTCTGGATTTTATGGCAGATCTTGTTAAGAGTGTAATCGTGAATCCATCACTTTAATATCAGTAATAATTTTTAAACGCAGCTATACGCTTAATTGAAATCACCCCACAACCATTGCAACACAGACAAAATAGTTACCGGCGCGGTCTCTGTTCGCAATACGCGAGGACCAAGCGTGCAGGCCATAAAGTTATTCTGTGTCGCGTGGTTTATTTCATCGCTAGTAAGTCCACCCTCGGGGCCAATCAATATGATGACGCGCTCAGGTGATGGACTTACTGTTGCCAAGTCTTGAGTGTCACGATGATGCAATACTAGCTTTATCACTTTGTTTGTTGCATTCGCGTTTACGAAGTTATCTAAGCTCTCTACTTGTGCGATCGACGGCACCGTTGCACGACCACATTGCTCGCACGCACTAATAGCTATTTGTTGCCAACGCTTAATGCGCTTGTCTTCTTGTTGGTTATCAAGGCGGACCTCGCAGCGTTCGCTTGTTAATGGCGTGATTTGATTGACGCCCAACTCACATGCTTTCTGAATAGCGTAATCCATTCGATCGCCACGGGACATGACAATAGCTAAATGTGTATGAAGGTTTGATTCTGACTCGCAGAAGATTCTATCTTTGGTTTGTACCGTGACATTACGTCGATCAATTGTTGCGATCGTCGCAGGGTAGTAATAGCCGTCTCCATTGAATAGTTGCAGCGCAAAGCCTTTCTTCATACGCAATACTTTTATGATGTGCTGAGCAGCTTGATCATCAAGTGTGATCGACGCGTTATCATCTAGATTGGTAGAGACATAAATATTGGGGATTCGCATAGCAGGCCTTTTCGTGCGCTTCAATCTGGCGAACAGACATTAGAAAGAAGCGTAGTGTAATTCATGCTGCACACCACTGCCTACTTTCTAGCGAAATTCATGACACCAAATTACGTGTTTAATATGATTGTGAGTCGATAAACGCTGATTTGAATAGATCGATAAAGCATCTGTGTTTCACCGGCATGTATTGATAGTTTTTGTAGATCAGATACACAGGGATTTTGCTTGCGACATCAGGAGGCGTGATATCTATTAGAGAGCCTTTTTCGATGAATGGCTTTAGCATGTGTTGAAAGCAAAAACTGGCTGCGAAGCCAGATGAGGCAAGGTTCAAAAATGTCGCTATATCAACACCGGTATGTACTAAATTTGTTGGATGAGGAATAGGGCTGTCCTGGTGTGTTAGAAGCTTTTTGATTGGAATGTTGTTCGGAATGAGCAGAGGGTAATTGATCAAGTCAGAGATATGTTTGGGCTTTCCATATTGCTCGACTAAAGCTCGACTGGCGGCGAAGGCTGGTTCTATATCAAAAAGCTTGATGCCAACCATGCCTGAGTCTTCGAGCGTCCCTAGACGAAACGCAAAGTCGTAGTCGTCCTCAGTCAGGTTCTTTTTTTCAATAGAGACATTTAAGTCAAAACTGACTTTCGGATAGCGAGCAGTGAATTCACTTAGAACAGGAATAATAGGGGACGAGGACAAGGCATTCGGAAATGTAATACGGATCTTGCCGACAGCCTCACCAGAAAATTCGCGAAGTTCGGTTTCAGCCTCATTCATCTTTTGCACAATCTCTTTGCATCGTTCCGAGTAAAGCTTACCCGCTTCAGTGAGGTTTAAACATCGAGTTGTGCGGTCAAATAACTGGATACCGAGTTGTTCTTCTAACTGGGCAATGAGTTTGCTGATGGCTGAAGGAGATCGATGCAGCTGTTTAGCGGCTCTAGTAAAGCTGCCGTGCGTGACGACTGCATCGAATGTTTCGTAATTGTTCATCCCTCGTCCCTTTGTATATTGCAGAATTTTATTCACAAGTGTTGTGTCAAAAATTCGCTGTCTTCATCAATGAATCATTCTCATACTAAATTCCTGCTAGGAATTTAGCGATAAGAAAAAATTGATAATGTGCTAGGTCACACAAAGGACGAGTAGACATGGAATTAAACTCTCAACACATAAAAAGTGATAACAAAGAAACCTCGAACGCTGAGAGAAAAGAACATGCACTGAGACGTTGGATTGCAAACAAAGAAACTGTTTGCCCTTATGCTCCGGGTGAAGCAAGTTACTATCATCTCCCCAGTTCGTTGACCTTTGATAGGCAAGGCGCTGCATACCTCGCTGGAATTTTACGCGAGTTTTATTCTAAAACAGTTGAGGGAAAACCAATTGAACGTTTGATCTTAATACCTGCTCATGATTGGTCTAATCACGATGATGCAAGAGATTACGCAACTAAGGCATTTTGGTGCTTATCGATGGCTTATCACTTGCAAACGAACGGAGGCAAAAGACAAGCAGCATCGATGTTCTTAAAACTCAAAAATTATATTTCATCGAATCAAGAGGAGGGTATTGCTAACCCTGTGATTGGTAAACTTCAAAATAACCGAACAAAAGCGCCGCATTCAAAATCGTTGTTTTGTACAGCATTTAACCCACTGTGCTACAGCAAGTCTTTTTATCGATATGCTCCACATAGCACCTTAGTCTTAGTCAACGCTCGTGCTCTCTATTTAAAAAGATCGCAGTCTCACAAAGCGATGCAAAAGATTTCTACCAAGGTGATCTATGGAAACCTTTTAGAAGCAATGCGTGGCGAATTGTGTGTCGACTATAAGGACGTTGAACGCGAGGCTGGTTTATGGGAACAGTTACTGTTCCAGCTTTACGTATTGAACCAAGCAGGCTGGGAGAAATTACCTCCTCCGCAATTACCGGAAACTTTAGAGAGTTTTGATAGCCTGCAAGTTGATGCAAAATTTATACGTAATATAAAGCTGTTGCCTGTGATGAGTTATCTAATGAGGATGACGCATTGCGCTCCCCGAGAAATATTAAGATCGGCGTTTCGCCCCAATGGCCTCTACGCGACGCCACTTTACTTTGTTTAGCTGCGCATAAAAAAAGAGCGCTGGTGCGCTCTTTTTGAATAGAAAGTTTTATCGCTGATTAAGCCTTAAAACTTGATCTTTTCCTTATCGCTCAAGCCTAGGTTATCCCAGATCTTCAGAGAAGGTTCAGCTTGGTTCATGCTGTAGAAATGAATGCCTGGTGCACCTGCATCGATGAGTTGTTCGCACATACGTGTGACAACCTCTTCGCCAAATTTAAGGATACTGGCTTTATCATCACCATACGCTTCAAGTTGCTTGCGGATCCAACGAGGAATCTCTGCGCCACACATATCACTAAAACGAACCAAGTTCGTGTAGTTCGTGACAGGCATAATGCCAGGAACGACTGGAATATTGACGCCCATCGCTTCAACACGATCGATAAAGTAGAAGTACGAATCGACGTTATAAAAGTATTGTGTAATCGCACTATTTGCACCGGCATCAACCTTACGCTTAAAGTTCATTAAGTCTTCTTCTGCACTTGGAGCTTGAGGATGGAACTCAGGGTAAGCAGCAACTTCGATGTTGAAGTGATTTCCACTGTGTTCACGAATAAATTCAACAAGTTCGTTTGCGTATTTCAATTCGCCTGCAGAACCGCCCATACCTGATGGCAGATCGCCGCGAAGGGCAACAATTCGATTAACGCCACGCTCTTTGTATAAATCAAGCAAGCTCGCAATTTCTTGTTTGCTCGAGCCTACACAAGAGAGGTGAGGCGCAGTTGAAATGCCTTGATCTTGGAAGTTAAGCACCGCATCGATGGTACGCTCTTGTGTTGAACCGCCTGCACCGTATGTCACTGAAAAGAAATCAGGTTTACGGCGCGCTAGTTCGTCACGAACGACCTGCAGCTTTGCTTTACCTTCTTCCGTTTTTGGCGGAAAGAATTCAAAGCTAAATCGGCGCTTAAATTGTTTTTGGGTTTCCATAATGTTTCTCAAATGGAGTTAAATGGGGGCAGAGTAAAAATACCCAGACCCCAATTTTCTATTTTAATCTAACGTAAAACGTCAGACTTAATACTTGTAAGACTCTGGCTTGTATGGGCCGTCAACAGGAACGTTGATGTAATCCGCTTGTTCTTGGGTCAATTGTGTCAATACACCGCCGAAACCTTCAACCATGTCTTTTGCAACTTCTTCATCAAGCTTCTTAGGCAGTACTTTAACGTAAACGTTTTGTGCTTTCTCAGCTTCTGGAAGGTCTGCAAACTTAGCTTCCCAAAGATAGATTTGTGCCAAGACTTGGTTCGCGAAAGAACCATCCATGATACGGCTAGGGTGACCCGTTGCGTTGCCTAGGTTAACCAGACGGCCCTCTGCTAACAAGATCAAATGATCATTCTCAGGTTTATTGCGGTATACCTTATGAACTTGTGGTTTTACTTCATCCCATTCCCAGTTCTCACGCATGTAAGCTGTATCGATTTCATTGTCGAAGTGACCGATGTTACATACAACCGCACCAGACTTAAGTGCTTGAAGCATGTTTGCATCACATACGTTCGTGTTACCTGTGGTCGTAACGATGAGGTCAGTCTTTGCAAGTAATTCTTTATTGATGCCGTCTAGTGTTCCAGTGTTCACACCATTGATGAACGGAGAAACAACTTCGAAACCATCCATGCATGCTTGCATTGCACAGATAGGATCAACTTCAGTCACTTTTACAATCATGCCTTCTTGGCTTAGTGATTGTGCTGAGCCTTTACCTACGTCGCCGTACCCAATAACAAGTGCTTTCTTACCAGAAAGAAGGTGGTCAGTACCGCGCTTTATCGCATCATTCAACGAGTGACGGCAACCATACTTGTTGTCGTTCTTAGACTTTGTTACAGCATCATTTACGTTGATAGCAGGTACTTTAAGTGTACCTTCTTCCAACATTTCTAGAAGACGGTGAACGCCTGTAGTGGTTTCTTCAGAAATACCGTGAATGTCATTCAATAGGTCAGGGTATTTTGAGTGAGCCATTTCAGTTAGATCACCACCATCGTCAAGGATCATGTTTGCGTCCCAAACTTGGTTGCCATCTATTTCTGAAAGAATTGTTTGCTCAATACACCACAAGAACTCTTCTTCTGTTTCGCCTTTCCATGCGAATACTGGAATGCCCGCAGCAGCGATTGCAGCTGCAGCATGATCTTGTGTTGAGAAGATATTACAAGAAGACCAACGTACTTCAGCGCCCAGGTCAACCAGTGTTTCAATTAACACAGCTGTTTGGATTGTCATATGAATACAACCCATGATCTTTGCGCCTGCAAGAGGTTGCTCAGCTTTGTACTTACGACGAAGTGCCATCAATGCTGGCATTTCACCTTCAGCGATTTCAATCTCTTTACGGCCCCAATCAGCAAGGCCAATGTCTGCTACTTTGTAGTCTGTGAAACCATTTTCAACAGCTTGTAAATTCGTGCTCATTATTTCTGTCCTTCGCGATTACGCGCGATTGTAATGTCTATAAACAAATAGTGTTTTAAACGCCTGCAGCAGCTTTAAGTGCGTCAATGCGATCTGTTTTTTCCCAAGTGAAGGCTGTGAATGTCTTCGATTTTTTCTCGCCACCTTCTTCATACTCGTAAGTCACTTCTTCTGGTTCACGACCAAAGTGACCGTATGCAGCAGTGATTTGATACATAGGGTTCAGCAAGTCTAGTTGAGTCTGAATAGCGTAAGGGCGTAAATCGAATACTTCGCGGATAACTTTCGCAAGCTCGATATCGGAAATCTTACCTGTACCAAATGTGTTCACAGAAATGGATGTTGGATCTGCAACACCAATCGCGTAAGAGACTTGGATTTCACAACGATCTGCCAAACCTGCAGCAACAATATTCTTCGCTACATAACGGCCGTAGTAAGCAGCAGAACGGTCAACTTTTGATGGATCTTTACCCGAGAATGCACCGCCACCATGGCGCGCCATACCACCGTAGGTATCAACAATGATCTTACGACCTGTCAAACCACAGTCACCAACTGGGCCACCAATTACAAAGTTTCCGGTTGGGTTGATGTGATAAAGGGTGCCTTCGTGCAACCATTCAGCTGGTAGTACTGGCTTGATAATGTTTTCCAATACAGCTGAACGTAAATCTTCCAAAGAAATACTAGGATCGTGTTGCGTTGAAAGAACAACGGCATCGATTTTTGGGCTGTCGCCTTCGTAGTTAATCGTGACCTGAGATTTCGCATCAGGACGCAACCAAGGAAGCGTTCCGTTACGACGCATCTCTGATTGACGCTGAACCAATAGGTGAGAGTAGTAAACTGGAGCAGGCATCAATGAAGGTGTTTCGTTCGTCGCATAACCAAACATCAAACCTTGGTCGCCCGCACCTTGATCTTCTGGTTTAGCGCGATCAACACCCATGTTGATATCAACAGATTGCTTACCAATACCGTTCAATACTGCACAGGTTTCACCATCGAAGCCAACGTCTGAACTGTTATAACCAATACCTGTAATGACATCACGAACGATATCTTCTAGATCAACATAGCAAGAAGTAGTTAGCTCACCTGCAACAACCGCCATCCCTGTTTTAACAAGCGTTTCGACAGCAACACGTGCATGCGGGTCGCGTGCGATGATGGCATCTAGCACTGCATCTGAAATTTGGTCAGCCACTTTATCTGGATGTCCTTCTGACACAGACTCAGAGGTAAAAATACTGTATTCACTCATTTTATTTTCCTTGGTTAAGGCCTAGTGAAAATTAGTGTTTAATGTAGCGATAAATTTGTATTTGAAAGCCGTTACGTAGGCCGATAAATACAGATTCATCTTCAATGAACCCTACGGATTGGATCCATTTCTTAAGTTCTGCTTGGTCAAAGCCAAGCCACAAATCGCCGCAATTTTCTTTTGCCCATGTTTGGTCGTGCTTGGTTAAATCACAAAGCACTAATACGCCTTTATCATCAAGCAATTCTGCGCATTCGGCGATAAGACGAGCAGGAGTCGGAACATGGTGCAAAACCATGTTCATAACGATGCCTTGGTAACGTTGGTTTTGTTTTAAGAGTTGCTTGGTATCACCCTCAATCAACGAGACATTGCTTAGTTTTTTGTCAGCACAAAACGCACGCGCATATTCAAGCATTTGCGGTGAGGTATCGACAGCATCAACCTCATCGTAATAATCACCAAGCAAGGCGAGGAATTGACCTTCTCCGGGACCTACTTCTAATACTCGAGCGTCGTGAGTTGTGAGTCCGGCTTTCAACAATTTAAAGCTAGTCGGGGCATATTGCTGGTGGTCACAGATCAGCTCTTGTTGTTCTGCAAAACGATCAGCATTGCGATCAAAAAAGGCCGAAGATTGCTCAGCACGCTTTGACCGAATCTCTTGCATTTTTTCTTCGATATCAGGCTGCAACGCCAGTGCATCAAACATGCTGAATAGCTGCGTACAGGCGGCTGCTTCCGCGCCGTGTTCAGCGAAAATAGGGCGACGGTAAAAAATAGAGTTGCCTTCACGCTGTGCTTCGACGAGTCCTGCTTTACTAAGCACCTTTAGGTGGTGGCTCATACCAGACTGTTTGGTATCGAATATTTGCGTTAGCTCAAGCACACCAAACGCATCGGCTTTCAAACACTGAAGTATTTGAACGCGCAATGGATCGCCACATGCTTTCAACTTTTGCGAGAGCTGATCAATCGCATTTGAAGCAAGGTAAAGATCGTTTGGGGTTTGGCTAATTTGATTCATGGATGCAACTATATCAATAAACTTTGATATAGCAAGTCTATATCAAGATATTTTGATATAGGTCTGTTTCGAAGCTTATGCTAAGTTTTTTACTGATCGAGGAGGGGGCTAACCCACAACGACGATAGTGATGCGATCTTCTTGAATATTAAATGTCTGACTAATGATCTGTTTTAGCACTTCTATAGCAGTTTCTTTCGAGCCGTTCTGATTCTGCCAGTTACCAAATGTTGCTTTCTTCAAAATGATTGATACCGCGACCTTACTGCTCGCACGTACTTCAGTCTCAAATTCAGGCGAGAAAAAGTTAACTTCGATGTGAGTGATCACCCTATGTTTCGTCAGGGGTGAAACAGTTGCGTTCAATAATTCGATGATCTTCTGGTTGTAGTCATTTTCGATCGTCTTAACGAGCGATCGTTTCTTTTGTATTAGATCGCTCGACAAGGCCTTTTCAATAATTTCCATCCGCTTAAGGCTGGTATCTGGATCTTCTTTATTTACGTTGAGATCAACTTCAATCTTTTTATGTTTAGTAACGTTGCCAGATTCATCTGCATGAACGCTCCCTACCAGAGCTGCAGAAAGTAGTATGGCCAATGCAACCCAAGAAATTGAGAAATGGAAATTCATGGTAATACCCTCGGTAGTGTCATGCGATGTTTTCTCTATAGTCGTGATTTTATAGCTACGCATTAATCCCAATGCAACAACAGAAGCGTGATAAGGTGAATTGTGCAAAGTGAAATAGAGGGAGCAAAGGGCATTGGGAATTTCTCTATCAAGTCCCGTTAATGTTGTTTAGGTGAAAGAACAGGCACGGGATCTAGATGTGTCGATTGCCTTTGTAGTCGATGGTCTATAGTTAGCTCGGTTAAATCTTCGGAGCACAGGCATGAGTTATCAACCACACGTTCATATTGTGTATGGCCATACTGGACATTCGGGTGAGTACAGCAATCTCAGAATGTTAGAGCAAATAAAAGACTTGGAGTTTGTCTCGCTGAGTAATTTAGCTAGCAGGTATCAGGATGGTTCTGTAGATGTTGCCGAAGAGCAGAAATACTTAAAAGCTGCTGATTTGATTATTTTTCAGTTTCCTTTTTATTGGTATAGCGTACCGCACAATTTGAAGCGATATATGGATGAAGTCTTTGAGCATGGTTTTGCTTATGGCTCTTCGGGTAATGCACTTCATGGCAAACGATTCTTGTGTGCTATCACAACCGGCGGGCCTGAAGACGCTTACCATCATGAAGGCTATAACAAGTTTGAAATGGCTGAGCTGCTTCGGCCATTAGAGCAGACAGCGAACCTTTGTGGAATGCATTATATGCCGCCCTTTATTCTTCACAGTGCACCTAATTTAGTAGCTGGCCGCATGGAAGAGCATGAACGCCGTGTTGCGGAATATGCTAAGGCGTATCGAGATTTAATTGAAAGATGTCGTTGGAATGCAGATTTGCAAAAGGATGTGCATTAGTTCGTGTTTGTTTTTTGATGGTAAGCACTAGGCAGACTTGGGTACCTCTCCCTCGTCATTCCAAACAGCGCAGACTGATTTGGAATCTCTCAATTAATGCATGTAATTAGACAAAAGCCGCTGTTAGTGCTTCGCAGTTCACCATGCCCGCTTCGAAGAAGATTGCAGACCTTAACGCTTTGATCGCACCTGCTTCGAGAGGTCGAGTTGTGTAGGTTCAAATTATATCTACAGGTCGGCTGTGATAACCGCGCGAGCGGCGGGTATCACTGCTTACTCTTATAAAGCTCTGATTTTAAGGAGGTAATGAATTAGCAAATGCGTATTCAGTACGCATTTGCTAAAGAGTGTGCGCAATTTGAAAAAACG
>NZ_LWGF01000330.1:0-55683 GCF_001635355.1 Oleiphilus sp. HI0125 | reverse complement strand
GGGGAGCCAATTTCATAAGACATATTTCTAGAAGACGTCAGTGAAAACTGTACGTCTTTTTTTATGCCTGCAATTTATGCATACAACGAATCCGTGGTAAACCCTGCCGGCTTTACCTAGNTCCAGTCGAACCGAAAAGCCTATCAAAACACAAAAATCATCCCAGCAAACCCTGCAGAGTTTTATAAAAATACTATAAGTATTGATAAAAGCTTTCTGAACATCAGACAATTTGATGCTAATACTAAAAATAAAACACTTTGCTATTACTCTATCGATATTCATTAGTAGCTCGACGGTCTACGCACAGCCCGAGGTGATCAAGGTAAATATTTTGCCAACCATCGAGCAAAATCTTCCCGTTACAAGCTTTAGGTTAAGACGAGCACTTACAAGAACCGAACTGGCATTCGAGCTACAAAACCTTCCCAATAGACGCTCTTTTCAAGAACTTCTTTCAAGCTCAATAGGCTTAGAATTAGTCAGAACACCAAGCGCTATAAAATACACGCACGACATCATTAAACTTGAACCACCAATCAGCACCCTTGAGTTCACTGTATTTACTACAAACAAAAGACATCAATTATGCGAAGTGAGCGAGAACAAACTTAAAGAGAAAACAGCCGCCGGAATTCATGGAGTAAAACTATACAAAACTTACTTTGAACCACTGTTTGCATCAATAAATTTAGTACCAAACACTGAAGCTGTCGTTAAGTTCGTAAAACTTGGAAGGTCAGACTTTGGGATACTGCCGACACCAACATTAAACTCACTGAAAGCTAGCCAGCGCGAAAGTCTATTTCTGTGTAATCAGTTTGTGGCTGAGTTTCGCTTTCATGCCCACTTACACACAAAATATAAATGGGCTCAAAAACCGATAGAAAACTTACTTAGAAGAGAATTTAAAAACTAATCTGATGCACACGGTCTAATTAACCCCAGCAGATATGGTAGACGAAAATTCTCCTTGAACATCATCAGCGTCAACCGTCGCAATCGCGAAATAATAGGTACCACTATTCAAATTATCTAGCGTGTATTGCGTTACGTTACCACCACTAATGTTAATCGTACTGGTCATATCTCCGGCACTGCTTCCATACTTAATGACATAGCCATTAATTTCATACAGTTCAAGATCACTACCATCTTCGCGTTCAACCGGAATATCCCAAGACAGAGAAATGCTGCGTGAAGAAGTATCATTTGAACCGCCATTAGACTGCTGACCATCATTGGAATTAGCGTCGTCCGAAGAATCACCACTATTCTGGTTGTCAGCAACATATTGATCATCCGTTGAATCACTTAAATCGTCAGGCTGACTAACATTTTCATCGTCAGCGCTTAGTACTTGGACAACAACTTCCGCAGTTGCGCTTGTAACGACACTTGATGGATTAGATACGCGTAGAGAGTAACCTCCTGAATCATTGATACTCACTGAACTCAACACTAATGCAGAAGTTGTTGCACCTTCAATCAACTCACCATCTTTAAACCACTGATAAGAAATTGGCGAACCACCAATAATATTTGCCGTCAACGATACCCGTTCACCGGCTTCAGTTACCACACCAACAGGCTGAGCCATAATCTGGACTCGCTGAACCAAAGCCCCTTGATCCATCGCACTATTCTGCACCTGAACAAGCTCAGTTACTAACTGATCATAATTCGACTCATCTTGACCTAAGTGCAAGCTAGTTACATCTGAAATAACGCCTTGCGCAGCGTAAACCAACTCATCAACAGCTACAGTGCTTGAGTCTTCTTGATCAAACAACACTAAACTGCCGCTTGCCTTCAGATTCATTTCGATCTCTTCAAGTACGTCAGTCACACCATCATATGCCCCGCCATTAGCTAGCTCATGCATACCCGCACTAATAGAAGATAATTTAACCCGCTCCGCGCTTGCAGACGACCTTTCGTCTACTTCTGTAATATCTATAGGCTCCCGTAATAAAACACCTTGCTCAAGATCGAACAGGCCCTCTATTTCATTCTGTGCGGCTTGAGTGGCGGCGATGGTTAGACCACTATCAGAATACTCTGCTTTTACGCGCACCATGTGGGTAAAAGGCGTAACATGAACACTGTTATCGGAAACAGACTCGAGAACAGGGCTAACGCTTGACAATACTAAGTCAGCACCTGGCGTAAAATCTTCGCCGAAATCGTACACACCGTTTTCGCTACAACCGCTCGTCGCCTCACAAGTCATTCGCGTTTGCTCATCAGCCGTCACCTCAAAAACAATCTGCTCACCTACAACACTGCGAGGAAGATTAATTGAGTAATAGCCTTCAGAATCTGTGCGCACCGGACTCCCAACTACTGAAGAGGCGACATTCTTTTGGCCATTCGTTTGAATACGATATGCCGTCACCAAACCCTGCTTGATGACACCTTTGACTGCGCGACCACTTACAGACACCTCACCTGACAATGCAGCGGTTGCAACAGGCGCCGCACTAGCGTCATCAGAGCCGGAACCGCCACCCCCGCATGCCGCGAGCCCTAAAACGCTTGCTAGGATAGAGGTTTTCAATAAGTTTTGAGTCGCTTGGTAAACCATCTTAATTCTCACCAAAATTCGTATCAGTGAGAAAAGCGTAGTCGTACCTCAGGAATTTAGACGGAATTACATCGCATATAATACTAGCTTTGCGTCATATTTTTGACCAATTTTCGTTTTGTGAATTACTGCAAATCCAATATAAGTGCTAAGTCACGCAGAACCTGCTAACTAGTAGTTTTGTGCAACAACTTTGCAACGGGAGCAAAAGACTTTCGATGCTCTGGACAAACACCATGTTGATCAAGCGCAAGAAAATGCGCCTTTGTGGGATAGCCTTTATGCTTCGCGAATCCATACTCAGGATAGTAAGCATCCAGACGAACCATATCAGCGTCGCGCCATACCTTGGCGAGAATAGAAGCGGCGCTAATACACTTCGCCAATGCATCCCCCTTTATTAAAGGACTTGCTGAGCAATTGAGACCCTTTGGAACACGATTTCCATCGACAAGCACATGCTCGGGACGAACGCTAAGAGAGTTAACCGCACGCTCCATCGCTAACATGGAGGCATGGAAAATGTTTAGCTCATCGATCTCCGCTGGGCTTGCTTCAGCGATAGACCACGCAAGCGCTTTACTCTTAATTTCGTCAGCAAGTTTCGTGCGTTTTTTTTCAGACAGTTTTTTAGAGTCTGCTAAACCTTCAATTTCTTGGTCAGGATCAAGAATTACGGCTGCAGCAACCACAGAACCAACAAGCGGCCCTCGGCCAACCTCATCAACTCCAGCTAATAACTGCCCAGAATAGCCCTTAGCGTACTGAAAATCATCACGGAAGAAGCATTCCATTAACGGCGAACCAAATCCAAAACAGCTTGAGCAGCTTCGGAACTAGCGTTACGTTGCAGGCTTTCATGTAGAGAAGTGAAAGTAGCAGCGACTTCGTTCTGACCCTCATCAGAAAGGCGCTCTAAAGCAGCCTTAGATATATTAACCGCCGTTGCGTCGTCTTGTAACAACTCTGGCACTAGTAGCTTATTCGCTAATAAGTTTGGCAAAGCGACAAATGGCGTCTTAATTAACCTCTGCATCACCCAGTACGTAAGCTCGTTCAAACGATACGATACAACCATTGGCCGTTTCATCAACATACACTCAAGCGTAGCAGTTCCAGATGCTAGCAACACCAAATTGGAAGCTGCCATCACCTCGCGTGAACGCCCAAGTACTAACGAAACGTTGAGATCCGGGAATTCTTTTAATATCTCTTCAACTTGGTCGAAACGATCTTGATTAACACAAGGAACAACAAACGTTGTCGATGGATTCTCTTTTCTGATTAATTCTGCAGCTTCAAAGAAGGAGCGAGCGATACGGCTTACCTCGCCCGAACGACTTCCCGGCAATATGGCTACCATGGAGTCCATATTTTGGAGACTTAAAGCCTTTCGTGCTGCTTCTCTATTAGGCTTAAGGGGTATCAAATCGGCGAGAGGGTGTCCGACAAACCGAACAGAAACATTGTGCGATTTATAAAACTTTGCTTCAAACGGAAATAGGGTCAACATCAAATCAACCGCGCGGGCAATCTTAACAACACGCTTCTGACGCCATGCCCATACCGACGGACTGACATAATGCGCGGTCTTGATTCCAGCTTGCCGTAACTGCAACTCTAAACCGATGTTGAAGTCAGGCGCATCGATTCCAATAAAGACATCTGGCCGATTCGCTAGAAAATGCTTTTTGAGCCCGCGCCTTATCCCGAATAACTCAAAAATACGCCCGAGAACCTCAAACAAGCCCATTACAGATAGGCTCTCCATCGGGTAAAGGGATTCAAAGCCCTCTTTTTGCATCAAAGGACCACCAATTCCCGTAAAACGAATATTTGGATCGTGCGCCTTAAGCTCTTTAACTAAACCAGAGCCCAATATATCCCCTGAAGCTTCACCGACCACAATACCGACGTGAAGGGGCTTATTTGCTGGGTCATTCGACATAAAGTTAACGCATCAATCCGCGATCAGATCGTTCGATACTTTCGATGAATGTCGCGATTACGCCGTCAATGTCCTCAAGCCGCTTCAACTCGTCTAAAGCATCAGTCAAACGAAGACCATTGCGGTACAGTGTGCGATATGCGGATTTAAGTAACTTAAGTGATTCTGGAGAAAAGCCTCTACGTTTTAAACCTTCAGAATTAAGCCCATGAGCCGAAGCAGATTGGCCACTTGCCATCACAAAGGCGGGAATATCGCGCAACACAATACTGCCGCCAGCACTCATAGCATGCGCCCCCACCTTACAAAATTGATGAACCATGGTGCCACCACCAAGTATTACGTGATCATCAACATGAACGTGACCCGCCATGGTTGCAGTATTTGCAAATATGCAGTGACTGCCGATACGACAATCGTGTGCTACATGCACGTAAGCCATAAACAAATTGCCGTTACCAATGGTAGTCACCCCTTCATCCTGAATCGTTCCACGATGAATGGTGCAGCCTTCACGAACAATGTTGTCGCTACCCATTACCAGACGGGTTTTTTCACCCGCAAACTTCTTGTCTTGGCACTCTTCCCCAACGCTCGCGAATTGGTAAATTTTATTTCCTGACCCGATTACCGTCGGGCCATTAATTACAGCATGCGAACGAATATCGCAGTTGTCTCCAATTTCTACATCCGGGCCGATTACCGAGTAGGCACCGATCGAAACATTCGCGCCGATTTTGGCGCTAGGATCGATGATCGCAGTAGAATGAATTGTCATTAACGTTCTCTCTCAGCGGTCATAATTTCCGCAACACAAACCACCTCGCCATCTACAAGAGCGCGGCAGTCAAACTTCCAAATATTGTGCTTAGCCGACAATATGTCTGACTCAAGCACTAACTGATCTCCAGGCACTACAGGACGTTTAAAACGAACTTTATTAACGCCCGCAAAGTAATGCACTAAATTCTCATTAGGCTTTTTATCTGTTGTCACAAAACCCAAAATGCCAGATATCTGAGCAAGCGCCTCTAAAATGTATACTCCCGGCAGAATTGGCATCCTAGGAAAATGCCCCTGAAAGAACCCTTCGTTAATAGATACATTTTTATATCCTGTAATTCGCTCACCACCAACAACAGAGGTAACTCGATCAACAAATAAAAAGGGCGGTCGATGGGGTAGATATTCATGAATTTCACCGATATCCATCGTGCGCACAGTATTTTCCGCCGTCATATTAATTCCCTTATTCTGGATTGATCGAGTCTAGTCGTTTTTCAACAGCCTTCAAACGAGACTCTGTACTATCTAAGCGTCGCAGTCGTGCAATGCTGCGCTTCCAATCTTTGTTACTCTGAACACCTGTGCCGGAGGAATATGCGCCAGGTTCGGTCAAGCTCTTTATGACCATGGTCATTGCAGTAATATGCACACCATCAGTAATCGTCAAATGCCCAGCAATACCACTTGCGCCGCCGACGACACAATTTTTACCTATCGTTGTTGACCCTGCGACAGCGGAACATGCTGCAATCGCGGTGTTTTCGCCAATCACAACATTGTGAGCAATCTGTATTTGGTTATCTAAAATAACGCCATTGCTAATAACAGTATTATCGAGCGCGCCACGATCGATCGTAGTATTCGCACCAATTTCAACATCATCGCCGATAACTACGCCACCCAACTGACTAATACGTTGCCAACCAATACCTGTCGGCGCAAATCCAAAGCCTTCAGATCCTATCACCGCCCCTGCTTGAACAGTGCAACGCTCTCCAATCGTCACCCCATGATAAACAACAACGTTACTATAGAGACGAGAATTGGAACCAAGCTCAGAATTCGCACCGATTGACACGTTATCACCGACATATACGCCATCACCGATCACGACATCATCTGCGATGACAACGCCATGTCCAATATATACATTACTCCCAATACTCGCTGATTCCGCAATAACGGAGCGATCAGAAATGTCGGGCGTAAAATTAGCGACGGAATCCCACTCGACACTTAGTTTGGCGTATGCGAGGTATGGATTCTCATGAACGAGAGCATTTCCCTCGAAACCTTCTGCGAGTTTAGGCGATAAAATGACAGCGCCTGCTGAGGTCGTCGCCAAATGCTTTACATAGGCAGGATTTGCAATGAAGCTCAGCTTAGCCTGATCCGCATCCTGAATAGTCGCTAAGCCATTAATGGCTAATGACTCGTCACCTTGAACAGAGCCACCAACTTTTTCAGCAAGCTGGATAAGAGTAAAAGTCTTTTGAAGCATATATAATCGTCAGAACTCTATTTTAATGCATCAAGCATATCGATGATTTTTTGTGTGTAATCAAGTTTTGGATCGGCATACAAAGCCGCTTCTCTTGGCATAATGACATCCAGCTTTTCCTGAGCAACCAAGTCTGCAATCACCTTATCCAAATTCGGGCGTGACAGTTCTAAAAATTCCTGACGCTTCTCAGCCAAAGCCTTATCAAGCTTCGTTTTCAAGTAACGAAACTCTTGCGCTTTTTCCTCTAAATCCGCGGAAAGTTTTGCTCGTTCGCTATCACTCATAATTGCCGCATCGTTTTGCAAACGCAGTTCAAGTTTGCGCGCAGCCTCACTTACAGCGCGGACCTCAAGGTCTTGTTCCTTAAACTCAGCGACCATTTTATCCGAGAAGCTTTGTGCCGCCTTTGACGAAAATAAAGCTGCTCGCATATCGATCAAACCAAGGCGAGTCTCAGCTGCAACTGAGAAACTAAGCATCGCAAGCATTACCACAGCACTAACTGATCTAACTAATTTCATGAGATAAAATCCTCGTTTTTATTAAAATGGTTGTCCAAGAGAAAACTGGAAAAACTGCTTTTCGTCTTCAGGCGTCGCATTCATGGCCTTGCCAAAGCTAAATCCAAGTGGACCGATAAATGTATTCCACTGCAAAGCTAAGCCAGTTGACCATCTAATTTCTTCAAACGCAAAGTCATAATCTCGCGCGGTATCAAATACATTACCCGTATCAACAAAGTATGCCATTCTCATGGAGCTTTGATCTTTGATAAAAGGCAATGGAAATATTAGTTCAAAACTATTTTCAACTAGCAAATCACCGCCAAATGGATCAGCTGTCGCAAACTGGAACTGCTCAGTTGTCTTGGGACCAAGAGAGTTGTTTTCATACCCTCTTACCGAGTTGATACCACCGGCATAATAATGCTCATAAAATGGCATTTGATCTGTGTCACCATACGCCCCGCCATAAGCAAGCTCGTTCCGCATACGGAAAACAAAGTCGTGTTGACTGCTTAGCGGAACGTAAAAATTAGAGTTATAGCGAACCTTGTAAAATGAAAGATCGCTTCCCGGCACAGTAATCGAAGCGCTTAAACCTTGGCGCCAACCAGCGGTTGGGAACATGCCTCGATTCAATGTACTACGCGACCAACCACCATCAAGCTCATAATTGTTGAATGAATCGCCATACTTTTGAATGAAGCGATCAATTTCTAAGGCGGGTAAATCTCCAACAGATAAGCTCGTATGGTTGTACCCCACTCCAAAGCTTAAACGAGATACCGGGTCTATTGGATAACCGAAAGTTACTGACGCCCCAGTGCTATCAAGAACATAATCAGAACGATTCGATTCATCAAAATCAGTCTCTCTTGCGAAGATACTAAACCCTCGACTAACCCCATCCACCGTGTAATAAGGATTCAAATAACTAAAATTAGCGGATTTGACAGACTCACTAGTATTTACACCGAAGGAAACGCGCTTACCGGTACCAAAGAAGTTATTTTCAGAGACACTTAAACCCAAAGTGATACCACTACCCTGGCTAAAGCCTAAGCTAGCAGAAAGATTGCCGGAGCTTTGTTCTTCGACAGAGTAATTTACGTCAATCTGATCATTTACACCTGGAACCGCAGGCGTATCGACCGTGACGTTAGCGAAATATCCTAGACGAGAAAGTTTTGTCTTAGATGCTTCAATTAGATCAGTCGATGCCGAAGCACCCTCAATTTGAACCATTTCTTGACGGAGAACCTCATCTTTAGTGGTTGTATTTCCGCGGAAATTAATTCGACGAACGTAGTTTCGCTTTCCTGGGTCAACATAAAAAACAATGCTCGCGCTATTATCGTCATGAGGCTCAGGAATTGGATTAACACTCGCATAGGTATATCCCTCGCCACCGAGTGCGCGAGAAATATTGTCTGCAGAGAGCGTTAATTTCTGACGTGAGAATGTATCCCCCTCTTTGACGAGTACGAGCTTTTCTAGTTCTTCTTTTTCTAAAATTAGCTCGCCCTTGAGCTGAAAGTCTCGCACCGTAAATAACGGACCTTCAGTGACGTTAATAGTAATAAAGACGTCCTTGCTGTCCTGCGAAATAGACACTTGCGTAGAGTCGATCGTGAATTTGATATAGCCACTATCAAGATAATACGAACGAATCCGTTCGATATCACCACTCAATTTTTCACGACTATATTTGTCATCACTCGTTACGAACGACCAAAAGGTAGGTGTTTTGAGTTCCATCAAATCGATAAGAGACTCATCAGAGAAAGCATCATTACCAACGATGTTGATATGAAGAATCGAAGACACTTCACCTTCTTCAATATTGATATTGATATTAACGCGATTCTGCTCAAGAACCTCGACTTCTGCGTCAACTGAAGCACTATAGCGCCCTTGAGTGACGTAAGAACGCAGGATTTCGAGTTCCAAACGTTCCAAGGTGACGCGCTTAAAAACCTGACCCTCGGACATCCCAGCTTGCTTCAAGCCTTCCAACAAGTCCTCGGCTGCAATATCTTTGTTACCCTCAATTTCAATCTTAGCTATAGAAGGACGCTCAACGAGAGAAACAATCAGATCTCGATCATCTACAAGCAATTTTATATCTGTAAACAAGCCCGTCTGAAATAGCGATCTACTCGCCTCAGACAACTTCATCGTATCAACTTCTTCCCCAACGGCTATTGGAAAACTCGAGAATACCGTACCAGCCGAAACACGCTGCAACCCTTCAACTTGAATATCTTCGACTTGAAAGCTTTTCGCATTTACAGAGAAAGCAAGCACCATCCCTATCGCTAACGCAAAAAAGGCGGGGTACCAAGAAATACTATTCATTCATTACTCACACACAAAACTACCGAAGAGGCAGCATTAAAGACGCATAATATCGTTATAAAAAGCGACTGCCATTAACATAAACACAAAAGACATGCCGAGTTTTAGCGCCATCAACTGACTCTTTTCGGAAAGCGGCTTACGACGCACAGCCTCAACTAAATAAAACAGAATATGGCCGCCATCCAACATTGGAATCGGCAACAAATTCAGAACACCAAGGCTAACGCTCAAAAGCGCCAGGAACCTCAAGAACTCTTCTAGACCAGTACTAATAGACTGATTTGCGACGCGCGCAATCGTAATAGGGCCACTTAAGTTATCCAGCGAAACTAAGCCAACGACCATTTTTTTCACAGCACCAAAAGTCATCGCAATATCTGACCAAGTCTGTGATGCAGCTGCGCCAACTGAATCAAGCGGGCTATAACTTACTTGAACAATCAACTCTTCTGGGTATTTATAAGGCTCGACACCGACACCTATCTTTCCTACAAGGCGTCCTTGTGATTCGACACCTTCAGGCACAACTTTAAGCGCCACTAAACCCGGAGATTGAGATCGCTCAACTTCAACAATCAACTGCTGACCAGCACTGTTCTGAACAATCTCTACAAATTGATACCAATCATCAATTTCGACTCCGTCAGCAACCCGGACAATATCACCCGATAACATTCCAGACTGATCGGCCGCGCCGCCTTCTATAATAGTGTCCAGTACAGGCTCAATTCTTGGCTTAAAGGGTTCTAAACCGAAACTACGTAATAAGTCAGGTTCTTTCTCGCCAGCTACCCACTTGTCTAGCTCAACATCAAACTGCTTACTGACGCCATCAACCTGAGCAGTTAACGATACTGTGTCCGTATCACCAATATAATTCACCAAACCCATAACGAGATCACGCCAACCATGAACGGGCTCATCGTCAATTTGAGTAATAATAGAACCAACAGGAACTTGAGCTTCGTAAGCTGGACTTCCATCGATGACAGCACCAACCTTTGGCTGTATTGCGCTAAAGCCCAATACAAACATTAACCAGTAAGCTAATACCGCAAATATAAAGTTTGCTAACGGGCCAGCGAACGCAATTGCTATACGTTGCGAAACAGGTTTTGAAGAAAAAGCCTGAGCTTTGAGCTCACTTGGTACATGACCTTCTCGTTCATCAAGCATGCGAACGTATCCGCCTAACGGGATCGCGGCAACTACATACTCTGTTCCTAACTTGTCATGCCAACTAAAAATCGGCTTACCAAAACCTACGGAAAATCGTAGGACCTTAACACCACATCGTCTTGCCACCCAAAAATGACCGTACTCATGGACGGTCACCAAAATACCGAGGGTAATAATTAACGAAATGACTGACTCTAAGAATTCCATGGCAACTGTTAAACTAACGCTTGTGTTTCGATGAAAGATTCAGCAAGAGAACGAGCATCTTTATCTGCTGAGAAAATATCAGTAATCGTACCGACCTCAGTCTTTGGTGCACGACTCATTGCATTGGCGATAATATCAGGAATATCGACAAACCTGACCTTACCTTTAAGAAATGCATCAACTGCGACTTCGTTCGCAGCATTTAAATAAGCAGAGGCATATCCACCGGCGTCAAACGCTTCGCGAGCCAGATTCAAACATGGGAACAAATCGCTATTTGGCTTTTCAAAATGCAGCGTTGCAATTTCAGTTAAGTCTAAAGGCTTAACACCGCACTCAATTCTATGAGGCCAACTCAAACCATACGAGATAGGCGTACGCATATCCGGCTCTCCCATTTGCGCCAATACAGAACCATCTCCATAACGAACCATAGAGTGAACAATGCTTTGAGGATGCACAACAACCTCAATATCGGCATTTGAAACATCAAACAACCAACAAGCTTCAATCAACTCTAAACCTTTGTTCATAAGGCTTGCTGAATCGACTGATATTTTTCTACCCATTGACCAATTGGGATGAGTGCACGCTTGCTCTGGCGTTACCAACTCAAGCTGATGCCGATTGAAAGAACGGAACGGACCACCGGAAGCGGTCAATAATATTTGGGTTACTTCCGAACCAGGCTTATTCCCACACGCGTAGTTGTGCGGTAAGCACTGAAAAATCGCGTTATGCTCGCTATCGATAGGCAACAGGACACCATTGGACTCACGCACTGCATTCATGAGCAGCGATCCCGCCAACACGAGAGACTCTTTATTCGCTAAAAGAAGTTTTTTTCCTGACTGGGCCGCAGCAAAACTCGAAGATAAACCAGCCGCACCAACGATTGCAGCCATAACAATATCTACTTCATTATGGCTAGCGATAAATGTTAACGCGTCCGCCCCAAACAAAAGTTCCGTGTCGGTACTCGCATTTTTAAACGCCTCAACCGCATCAGCACGCACCTGCTCAGATGAAATAACGGCATACTTGGGCTTGTGAACCAAACACAGCTTTAGTAGCGCCCGCCAATCAGAATGTGCGCTTAGAGCAAATATTGAAAACTTCTCAGGGTGCTGCGCGCAAACATCTAACGTACTTAAACCAATAGAACCTGTCGCACCTAATACACAGACAGCTTCAGAACTCACTGACCACCCCAAGAGATCCAAGCAAAGCTATAAAGAAGTGCAGTTAGTACTGGAATACTAGCTGAAAGGCTATCGATACGATCAAGCACACCACCATGCCCAGGTAAAAGATTACTACTGTCTTTAATACACGCCTCACGCTTGAACATGCTCTCGGTCAAATCACCGAAAATCGAAATAATTGCGACCAACAAAGTAATAATGACAAGCTGAATTGTCATTGACGCACTTAAACCAAGATACGCTGAAGACGCTAACGCCAATAAAACCGTACAAGCCAATCCGCCCCATGCTCCCGCCCAGCTTTTACCAGGAGAAACTGCAGGCGCTAGCTTTGCCTTGCCAAACGCTCTCCCGGCAAAGTACGCGCCGGTATCCGCAGCCCATGTGAGCAATAATGCGTAGAGCAGAATGATATGTACTTCAATATCTAGACCAATACTCATCTCTGCTTCGCGGAGGGCGAGCATCGTTTTCCAGAACGGAATAAGGACAAATAGACCAATAAACAACTTAACTGAGCGTTGCTTCCAAAATCGACCTGTATCTGGGTAGCGAAGCACCAAAACGATCGCGACAAGCCACCACAATAATCCGGCGTATAAAATTGGGGTTGCAGGCAAATAACGCGCAAATATCAGCCAAATAGCAATATAAACAGCATACGCAACACGCAGTGATTGAGCTTCATAACCAGCAATACGTGCCCATTCCCACGCGGCCACAGCAACAATACCACCCACAAACCAGTAAAAACCCTGTACGTCCGTACCAAACACACCCGCCAATGCAAGCGGCGCCAAGATCAATGCAGTAATTATTCGATGCTTAAGCAAACCAAAACCCCTTGTATTTACGCTTAGCTCTTAACGGCTAAGTTCTTCATCTTCTGGCCAATTAACATTATTTAGATCTTCAGCTGACGGCGCATCAGCAAGCTCTCCGGACACTTGTTCGTCAGTCTGTCCGAAACGTCGTTTTCGCAGTGAATAAGCTTTTATTGCCTCTAGTATTTCAGCTTCTCTAAAGTCAGGCCAATAAAGATCTGAGAAATAATATTCCGCATAAGCAAGCTGCCAAAGCATAAAGTTACTAATACGATATTCACCAGCGGTACGAATCATCAAATCTGGCATTGGCAAATCACCAATACTTAAATTTTTCTGGATTAAATCCTCAGTAATATCGGATGGATTTAGCGCTCCGTTAGCAACGTCTTGGGCGAGATGACGAACCGTATTCGCAATATCCCATTGACCACCATAGTTTGCGGCAACCACCAAGGTCATCCCAGTATTGTCAGCAGTTAACGACTCAGCACTTTCCATATGCTTTTGAAGCGATTCGCTAAACTTGGAGCGATCACCAATAATTCTTAAACGAATATTATTCTTGTGAAGCTTCTTAACCTCGCGCTGTAGCGCAAACAAAAACAGCTTCATTAGCGCACCAACTTCAATTGCTGGGCGACGCCAGTTCTCACTACTAAATGCAAACAAGGTAAGAACTTCTATCCCTTCTTTAGCACAAGCACCTACTACTGAGCGCACGGCCTCTACCCCAGCCTTATGACCGGAAACGCCAATTTGCTTTCGCGCTTTTGCCCAACGATTATTGCCATCCATAATGATCGCAATATGCTTTGGTTTAGAATCTGCGCAATAAGGTATCTTTGAACTCATTATTATCTTTAAACACTAATAGGGCCGCATAAAGCAGCCCTTAGTTATCTATTGGGAAGCTTAAACTTCCATCAAATCAGATTCTTTATCTTGTAGCATTTTCTCAACATCAGCTACGTACTTATCCGTTAGCTTTTGCATTTGATCTTCGCCACGCTTTTGGTCGTCTTCAGTAATCTCTTTTTCCTTGACCAAATCTTTAAGCATCGAATTACCATCGCGACGCGCGTTACGAATAGAGACTCGAGCACTCTCGGCGTCTGATTTAGCAAGCTTAACCATATCGCGGCGTGTTTCTTCAGTTAGCGCAGGCATCGGTACACGCACTAAATCGCCAGATGTTGAAGGATTCAAACCTAGATTCGCAGCCATAATCGCTTTTTCAATCGCGGGAACCAAGGGCTTTTCCCAAGCCGAAATAGCAAGTGTACGACCATCTTCAACACTAATATTCGCAACCTGCTTAAGTGGCGTATCTGCGCCATAGTAAGAGACCATGACGCCATCTAAAATACTTGGGTGCGCACGACCAGTTCGAATTTTTGCAAACGCAACAGAAAGTGCTTCCAAGCTTTTTTTCATTCTGTCTTCAGCATCTTGCTTAATATCTTCAATCACTGCGAATTCCTCTTAAAATCTACTAGTTAACTATTCTTGTTCAGATACTGGAGCTTGGGCCGGCTCAATCAAAGTACCCTCAGGTTCGCCAACCATAATAGAAGTTAACGCTCCTGGTTTATTCATATTAAAAACACGTACAGGCATTTCATGGTCGCGACACAAGCAAATGGCAGTCAAATCCATCACACCAAGCTTACGGTCGAGAACCTCATCGTAAGTAAGGCGATCAAACTTCTTCGCTTTTTTGACTTTCATAGGATCGGCATCATACACGCCGTCAACTTTTGTGGCCTTTAAAACAACATCAGACTCTACCTCTATTCCGCGCAAGCAAGCCGCAGAATCTGTCGTAAAAAATGGATTACCTGTACCTGCACTAAAAATAACAACATCGCCGTCTTTCAACCAACGCATCGCGGTCCTACGATCATAGTGCTCGACAACACCACTCATTGGTATTGCAGACATAACACGCGTGGAAATATTAGACCGCTCTAAAGCATCGCGCATTGCAAGTGCGTTCATTACAGTTGCAAGCATTCCCATATGATCACCCGTTACACGATCCATGCCCGCAGCGCTTAACGCAGCACCTCGGAACAAGTTACCGCCGCCGATTACCATACCTACCTGCACGCCAATACCGATTAGTTGACCAACTTCCAGCGCCATACGATCCAGTACCTTTGGGTCGATACCGAAGTTCTCATCACCCATGAGGGCTTCGCCACTTAATTTAAGTAGCACTCGCTTATATTTTGGCTGCAAGTTTGTTGGCATATGTCGTGTCCTGAAAAGCGTATTTGAGCGTAGCGTCACCTTAGTTTTTCTGACGCCATATAAAACAATGCCGCACCTTAAAGCTTAAGGTACGGCACCGGCGCGAATTGTAGCAAGAAGCAGAGTTTGCCGCTACGACAAAAACACTTCTTTAGATCGCATATTAGATATGGAGATTAAGCATCGCCAGCCAACTGAGCAGCAACTTCAGCTGCAAAGTCAGTCTCTTCAACCTCAATACCTTCACCCACTTCAAGGCGAACGAAAGATACGATCTCAGCACCACCTTCTTTCGCTAACTGGCCAACAGTAAGCTCTGGATTTTTAACGAAAGGCTGCTCTGTCATAGAGTTCTCTTTAAGGAACTTCTTGATACGACCACCCATCATTTTCTCAACGATCTCTGCAGGCTTACCTTCCATGTCAGGTTGCGCCTTAATGATTTCTTTCTCTTTCTCTAACTCTTCTTCAGCCATATCTTCTGGGCGAAGAACACGAGGGTTTACCGCAGTTGCGTGCATAGCGATATCTTTAGCTAACTCAGCAGAACCACCAGATAGCACAACAATTGCACCAATACGGTTGTTTGAGTGAACGTATGAACCAACAACTGCACCCTCAAGAGCTACAGCGCGACGAGGAGAGATATTCTCACCAACTTTTTGAACAAGCGCTTCACGCTCAGCATCTAACAAACCAGCAACATCAGTTGAACCGCTAGCAAACGCCTCTTCTGCAACCTTATTAGCAAACGCCAAAAAGTCTTCGTTCTTCGCAGCAAAATCTGTTTCTGAGTTAACTTCTACCAACATTGCTTTTGACGCGTCGTCAGCAACTTTAACAACAACAACACCTTCTGCAGCAGTACGACCAGCTTTCTTAGCTGCTTTCATACCGCTCTTCTTACGCAATTCTTCAATTGCCTTATCTACATCACCGTCCGTCTCAGCGAGTGCTTTTTTACACTCAAGCATACCAAGACCAGTACGCTCACGAAGCTCTTTTACCATTGAGGCACTAATTGCAGCCATGATATTTCCTCATCTATATCGCCTGTAATAGGCATTTAGGTTTGTTAGCGTCGTGGACATCGTTAAATCCCCGCCGCAAAATTTTTAGCTATTTAGTACAAAAGACCTGCAAGCGAACTTGCAGGTCTTTTGATTTTTCAAAGCTTGAAAGCTAACAGATTACTCTGCCGCTGGCGCTTCTTTTGCTTCTTCAGCAACTTCTACGTATTCGCCACCGTTTGACGCAGTGCCTTCAACTACCGCATCAGCAAATGCTTTCGCGTAGATTTGAATCGCACGAATCGCGTCATCGTTACCTGGGATAACGTAGTCAACACCATCAGGATCACTGTTAGTATCAACGATACCGATAACAGGAATACCTAATTTGTTCGCTTCTTTAATTGCGATACGCTCGTTATCAACATCGATAACAAATAACGCATCTGGCAAGCCGCCCATATCTTTGATACCGCCGATACCACGCTCAAGCTTGTCCATCTCACGCGTACGCATCAAGACTTCTTTCTTGGTTAGTTTTTCGAAAGTACCATCTTCTTTCTGCTTCTCAAGATCGCGTAAACGACGGATGCTTTGACGAATCGTTTTGTAGTTGGTCAACATACCGCCCAACCAACGATGATTCACGTAAGGCATACCCCCGCGCTCAGCTTCCTCTTTGATGATTTTGCTAGCCGCACGCTTAGTACCAACGAACAAGATTTTGTTCTTGTTCTCAGCAAGTCTTTTAACCATCGCTAAAGACTCGTTGAAAGCAGGAACTGTTTGTTCGAGGTTAATGATATGGATTTTGTTTCGGGCACCGAAGATGTATTTGCCCATTTTTGGATTCCAGTAACGAGTCTGGTGTCCGAAGTGTACACCTGCTTTAAGCAGGTCGCGCATTGAAACTGCTGCCATGTTTACATTCCTTAATGTATTGGGTTGAACCTCCACGACCCCCATTTAACAACCATCAAGACAAAAGCTTTCAAGCACCCAGTTAAACGTGACGAATCGTGTGCGGATTTATTAAATTAATAGCATTACTGCCATGCGAAAATTCGCGGTGCGCTTTATACCATAAAGACACACCAATGAAAAGCTTAGCCGCCCACTTTGAGTTTTAAGCCTGACCTAAAGTAATAATGGCCTTTGTAATCCGCTACAGTCACTGTAGAATGGCGCGATTAGGTGTTTTAGACTTATTCGCCCCAGACTTATTAACTACGACTATCTTTTATACTTATGACCGTCACTATTAAAACTCCTGAAGAAATCGAAAAAATGCGCATTGCCGGCGGTTTAGCCGCACAAGCATTAGAAATGATAGGCCCTTACGTAAAAGCGGGCGTCACGACGGAAGAGTTAGACAAGATTTGTCATGATTACATTGTCAACGAGCAGCAAGCGATTCCCGCCCCTCTAAACTACAAAGGATTCCCTAAATCCATTTGCACCTCGGTTAACCATGTTATTTGTCACGGCATTCCAAGCGAGAAAAAGAAGCTAAAAAATGGTGACATCATTAACATTGACATCACAGTTATAAAAGATGGCTATCATGGCGACACCAGCAAGATGTTTTTTGTTGGTGAACCGAGTATCGCTGCGGAGCGTTTAGTTAGAATTACGCAAGAGTGCATGTATAAAGGCATTGCTTTGGTCAAACCAGGAGCTCGCTTAGGTGATATTGGCGCAGTCATTCAAAAGCACGCTGAGAGCAACTACTACTCGGTTGTGCGAGAGTATTGCGGCCATGGTATCGGCGCGGTATTCCACGAAGACCCTCAAGTCATGCACTATGGAAAGAAAGGCACAGGCATGGAGATCAAAGAAGGTATGACCTTCACGATCGAGCCGATGATTAACCAAGGAAAGCGACACTGTAAATTACTCCCGGATGAGTGGACCGTTGTCACGAAGGATCACAAGTTATCAGCGCAATGGGAACATACGATTCTTGTCACAAAAGATGGTTTTGAAGTCCTAACGATGCGCCAAGAAGAGAAAGAGCATTTCGGTTTAGCATGAACTATCAATTAGCGGAACCAACAATTAAATCCCGCTTTTTAGAACAATCTGGCATTTCACTAACAACACTGTTTGAAGATCTGACCGGCCAAGGCTATCCAGCAAAGGCTACAAAAGAATATCTAAAACGTGCTGCCGATTGCTTCGACGAACTCTATTGTGACGGCGAAGATATCCGAGCGATCATTGGCGCCAAAGCATGGTTTATGGATCAAGTTCTTAACGCTCTCTGGTCACGTTACGCGTTTGATCAAGATAATTTTTCTCTGATCGCTGTTGGTGGATATGGTCGCGGAGAGTTACAGCCTCATTCAGACATTGATCTTCTTATTCTTGCAAAAGATCAGATCCCCACTGAATCTGAAAGCGATCTAAGCAGCTTCATTACTCTGCTGTGGGACCTGTCGCTCGAAATAGGACATAGTGTTCGTACAATCGACGAATGTATTGAGCAAGCAAGCCTAGATGTAACGATTGCAACAAATCTTTTAGAGACTCGAACAATTTCCGGCGCCGAGTCATTAAAATCAACACTCACAAGCCGTATGTATTCTGACGAAGTCTATACGTCCAAAGACTACTTTATGGCCAAGTTCAAAGAGCAAGTCGAACGCCACGAACGTTATGGTGGCAACGAATACAATCTTGAGCCGAACATTAAAGCTTCGCCTGGTACACTTCGCGATATTCAGACAGTTGGCTGGATTACAAAGCGTCACTTTGGCCCTGAGGCCAAAACCGCAAGAGAACGATATCACTTTCTGACGGACGAAGAATTCAACCTCCTTCTTTCAGGGGAGACCTTTTTATGGTCTTTGCGCTATGGTCTTCAGATGGTTGCAAATCGAAGCGAAAACCGACTGCTGTTTGATCACCAACGCAAGGTTGCCAAAATTCTTGGCTACGAAGACAGTGACAATTCACTGGGCGTTGAGCTTATGATGCAGCGCTACTATCGTACTGTACTCGCTCTTGCTGAACTCGCTGATGTGATTCTTCAGTACTTTGATGGTTTTTATCTTAATCCAAATCGAGAGACTGTAACGACTCCACTGAACAACCGCTTTCAAGTTAGCAATGGCTATGTAGAGACGGTAGATGATGGTGTCTTTGATCGCTCCCCGTACGCACTGATCGAAATATTTTTGTTAATGGCGCAAAACCCTGCAATCAAGGGTATTCACGCGACAACGATTAGACTGATTCGAGAACATCAATATCTGATCGATGATAGTTTCCGCGCAGACCTAGCTAACACGACAATGTTCCGAGAGATTCTGCGAACACCGCATAGACTTCACCGAACCTTGCGCAACATGCTTAAGTACAATGTACTTTCCCGTTATTTACCTGAATTTGCCTCGACCGTCGGACAGATGCAGCACGACCTGTTTCATACCTATACTGTTGACGCGCACACCATTCGACTAGTTAGAAACATTGTTCGATTACATGACGAACAGCACAAAGAATCATTTCCGCTCGCCGCTTCGCTCGTCAAAGGACTTCCTAAGTTAGAGCTGTTGTATGTAGCAGGCATTTACCACGATATTGCCAAAGGTCGAGGCGGAGATCATTCCGAACTTGGCGCGATCGACGTTCGTGCATTCTGTCAGCGCCACCACTTTAGTGAGCGCGACACACACTTGGTTTCTTGGCTGGTTGAACAGCACTTATTGATGTCGACAACTGCTCAGAAAAAAGACGTAGCTGACCCTGAGATCATTTACGAGTTCGCAGCAAAAATACCGAGCATTGTCCATTTAGAATATCTCTATGTATTGACGGTATGCGACATTGCGGCGACGAACCCGAAGCTATGGAATACTTGGCGAGCAAGCTTACTACAGCAATTGTTTGTGGAAGCACGCCGCGCCCTACGTAAAGGCGTTGAATCTCCGGTATCAAGAGGTGCCTGGATTAACGCAACTCGCCAAGAAGTGCGTTCGACCCTGTTTCAAAAAGAGTATCTTGCCTCTCACGTAAATGACCTAGTAGATACGCTTGACGACGAGTTCTTCCTTCAAGGAGCAGTTGACGACATCGTATGGCAGTGCGAAGCGATCCTTGCACAAGAAGACAAGGCACAGCCCGTTATTGCCCTTAGAGATAAAGACGATGGTACCAATCAGGGGTTCTCGCAGCTGATGGTTTACCTACGTTCAGACGACGATCTTTTCGCTGCAAAGACCGCGATGCTTGAACAGCTCAACATTAACGTATTGAGTGCGCGCATTAGCTCAGCGAGTGGCGGCTTTACCGTAAGCAACTTCGCGATCACTAATTCTAATGGCGATTCGCTAGCAGACGACCCAGAACGAAAGTCTCTTATTATTGAAAAGCTCTCCGAGGCACTTGATGATCCAAACGACTACCCTGAAATCATTGGTAGACGAACGCCTCGCGCCCTTAAACATTTTTCATTCCCTACTGAGGTTACGCTAAGCAACGATGCAGTAAATCATCGAACAGTCGTCGAGGTCGTAACACCTGACCGTCCAGGACTACTAGCACGTATTGGCCATATTCTTTATCAGCACGATCTAAGCTTGGTAAGCGCAAGAATCGCCACCTTGGGTGAACGTGTAGAAGATGTTTTCTTTATCACGCAAGAAAACGGTTTTCCTTTGAGTGATGTTGAGCAATGCGAAACGCTACAGCACGATATTTGTACGCAGCTAGATGAGCTTGCTAGTACCGAATCCTAATTAATTGAATAGACAAGTACATGAATCCTTTATTAGACAAGCTCCAGCCTTACCCTTTTGAAAAGCTGACCAAATTACTCGGCGAGGTCCTAGCGAATCCTAAACTAGCGCCAATTAAGTTATCTATTGGCGAACCAAAACATCCGGCTCCTGAATTTGTGACCAAGATACTTATCGATAATATCAATAAGGTTGAAACGTATCCGACAACCAAGGGTATTCCTGAGTTACGCGAGTCTATTGCCAACTGGGCAACGCAACGCTTCGATTTGGCACAGTCACCGTTAAATCCAGATACTCAAGTTCTTCCTGTTAACGGAACCCGTGAAGCGATATTTTCATTTACGCAGGCTTGTGTGGACGATACGGCAAACGGCCTTGTTGTTAGCCCTAATCCTTTTTATCAGATATATGAAGGGGCAACATATCTCTCAGGCGTAGATCTTAAACTTTTACCATGTCTTGAAGAACATGGTTTTCAACCTGATTTTGATGCCGTTGATGAAGAAACTTGGCAACGCTGTCAGATTCTATTTTTATGTTCTCCCGGCAACCCCACTGGTGCGGTTGTTGATCTTGAAACGCTAGAGCAGCTCATCCATCTATCAGACAAGTATGATTTTGTACTTGCGTCAGATGAGTGTTATTCAGAAATCTACACGGACGAGACCAATGCGCCAATTGGCCTACTCGAAGCGTGTGTAAAACTGGGCCGAGTTGATTACAAAAACTGTATCGTTTTTCACTCTTTGTCCAAGCGTTCTAATTTACCCGGCCTCCGCTCTGGGTTTGTAGCGGGCGATGCTGACTTACTCGCGCAGTATTTGAAGTATCGTACTTATCATGGCTGTGCACTACCCGTGCATCACCAACTCGCAAGTATCGCGGCGTGGAATGATGAAACTCATGTTGTGGAAAACCGAGATCAATATCGCGCCAAGTTCAAAGCTGTGCTAGAAATTTTGGAACCGGTCATGGATGTTGAGCAGACCGACGCAAGCTTCTATTTATGGGCAGAAACACCAATAAGTGACGAACAGTTCGCGCAACAATTGTTTAAAGAACAAAATGTCACGGTTGTACCCGGTTCTTATCTCTCACGCGCCGTTGGCGGAATAAACCCTGGAGCAAACCGCGTCAGAATGGCACTTGTTGCCCCCGTAGATGAATGCGTCGAAGCAGCAAACAGAATCAAAACATTTATTGAAGGTTTGAAATGAGTACTTCTACCAAAATCTACGGCATTAAAGCTTGCGATACGATGAAAAAAGCCACTACTTGGTTAACCAATCACGATATCGAATTCGAGTTCCATGACTACAAAAAGTCTGGCATCACACAAGAAAAACTCGAGTTTTGGTTAAGTCATGTGGAATGGGATCAACTCATTAATAAACGTGGTACAACTTGGCGAAAGCTAAGTGACGAGCAAAAGACCGATGTAAATAATCAAAAAGCAATCGTACTGATGCTTGAAAATCAGTCGCTTATAAAACGCCCGTTGATCGAATACAACAACCAGGTTTACTTAGGCTTCAAACCTGAGACCTACGAAACAATTTATTCTTAAACGACACGAATACGGAAAGATTATGACAGTAGCAATTGGCCTAGGTGTAGGCTCAAAAAACGCAAATGGCGAATGGCTTGAAACGTTATTCCCAGCTCCGCTATATCAACCTGAGCAAGGCCTTGTTGACGCACTTCTCTCTACATTAGGTTTAGATGGCGGAAACCAGACGCTGACACTCACTGCGGAGCAAACGCAGCTTATCGCTGACACCCACGCACTCGGCGAGCTATCTGTTGTTGCAGAAAAACTAAGAAGCTCAGAAAACCCTGTCGCTCTCGTTATTATTGAAGAAGATACGACAGCATCGAGCACACCAGAGGTGTACTTAAAGCTACACCTTATCTCTCATCGTCTAGTGAAGCCTCACGGCATCAAGCTCGACGGAATCTTTGGTCTACTTCCTAACGTCGCATGGACAAACGAAGGCGCAATCGACTTAGCAGAATTACCACAACGCCAACTTGAAGCGCGTATGCAAGGTAAAGTCATTGAAGTGAAGTCTGTCGACAAATTCCCACAAATGACCGACTATGTGGTTCCTTCTGGTGTTCGTATTGCTGATGCGGCGCGCGTTCGTCTCGGCGCTTATATCGGTGAAGGCACCACCATTATGCACGAAGGTTTTGTTAACTTTAACGCTGGCACCGAAGGCACTTCAATGGTTGAAGGCCGTATTTCGGCGGGCGTTATGGTCGGTAAAGGCTCTGACCTTGGCGGCGGCTGTTCGACAATGGGCACGCTATCAGGCGGTGGTAATATCACCATTTCGGTTGGTGAAAGCAGCTTAATCGGTGCAAATGCAGGTATCGGTATTCCACTAGGCGATCGCTGTACTGTTGAGTCTGGGCTATATATCACAGCAGGTACAAAAGTTGTGATGCTAGACGCTGATGGAAATGAAGTTGAAACAGTTAAAGCGAGAGACCTTGCCAATAAAGCAGACTTACTATTCCGACGTAACTCTGCTAACGGTCGTGTTGAGTGTTTAACTAACAAGACCGCAATTGAGCTTAACGAAGCGCTTCACGCGAACAATTAAGCTTTAATAGATAGGGGCAGCTTAATGCCCCTTCTTCAAGTGATATTTATATTCATACAAAGAGCTTCTGATGCCAGATATCAACACGCCCACTATCAAACTAACGCAACAACTTATTCAGCAACCTTCCGTGACGCCTGATGACCATGGCTGCCAAAAAATAATGGAAGATCGTCTTGATAAGCTTGGTTTTATTTGTGAGGCAATGGACTTCGAAGAAGTGACTAACCTTTGGGCGCGTAAAGGCCGCCAGTGGCCGCTCGTTTGTTTTGCTGGCCACACCGATGTTGTGCCAACTGGACCTGAGTACCAGTGGCAATACCCTCCTTTTGAAGCACGCATTGAAGACGGGCATATTCATGGACGCGGTACCGCAGACATGAAAGGTAGTTTAGCGGCGTTTATCACGGCAACTGAGCGCTTCATCGAAAAGTATCCAGAGCATAAAGGCTCTATCGCCTACTTGATTACGAGTGATGAAGAAGGTCCAGCGAAAAATGGAACGGTAAAGGTCATCGAAACCTTAGAAGCTCGTAACGAGAAAATTGACTGGTGTCTTGTTGGCGAACCCTCAAGCACCACAACGCTAGGTGATGTCATTAAGAATGGCCGTCGTGGCTCTTTGAACGCAAAGCTTACTATCAAAGGTAAGCAAGGGCATGTTGCCTACCCGCACCTTGCAGATAATCCTATCCATAAAGCTTCCAGAGCGCTTGCTGAATTAGCAGATATTGAATGGGACCAAGGAAATGAGTTCTTTCCAGCAACCTCTTTCCAAATCACCAACTTTAACTGCGGAACTGGCGCTACTAATGTCATTCCAGGCGTTGGTGAAGTGTTGTTTAACTTTAGATATTGCACAGAGGTGACAGCAGAAGAGCTCACAGAGAAAACCGAAGCAGTACTCGAAAAGTATGACTTAGACTACGACATTGTATGGAACCTGAGCGGACGACCATTTCTTACTGAGGCAGGCCCACTCGTTGAGGCCGCCGTTGCGTCAATTAAAGAAGTCAAAGGAATTGATACCGAGCTATCCACTAGTGGAGGCACATCAGACGGCCGGTTTATCGCGCCAACAGGTGCACAGGTCTTAGAGCTTGGCCCATTAAATGCGACCATTCACCAAGTGAACGAGCACGTAAGCGTTCAGGATTTGAATGATTTGTCAGATATCTATGAAGGTATACTGACGCGGTTGCTAGCGCCATAGTTTACTAGCCCAAGACAATGAATGATCAATTGCCACATCTCAAATGCCCTGTGTGCGGCAAGCCGCTCAAACTCATGGAGCGCACCTTGAGATGTGAGCAAAACCATTGTTTTGATCGCGCTAAACAAGGTTACTTCAACCTACTTCTCAACCAAGATAAATCTAGCAAGAACCCTGGCGATACGATCGAGATGGTACAAGCTCGTCAACGGTTTCTAGCGCTTGGCCATTACCGAGCCATTGTTGATGCTTGTATTAGTCAAATAAGTCATCATGCGAAGTCGCACCAAGTGCCTACCATCACGTACACAGACATAGCCTGCGGTGAAGGCTACTACACTCAACAGTTCCATAATTTTCTAGCACGCGATATGTCTCTTGAATGCGCCTTAACTGGTATAGATATTTCTATACCAGCAATTCGCACAGCTGCCAAGCGAGTGAAAGAGGCAGCATGGTTAGTTGGCAATGCGTTTCGATTGCCCGTCTCAGATCATAGTCAGAGCCTTGTAACACATATGTTTTCACGTCCCTGTATGTCGGAAGCACGACGCATCATTATGAATGATGGGCTGCTTCTTGACGTGTCAGCAGGCGAAAACCATCTCATTGAATTGCGGAAGCACTTATACCCAGACGTAAAAATTAAAAAGCGGGTAGAGAAAACACCGATATCAAACGAGGATTTTGAATTACTCGAAGACCAACGCGTTTCTTATACCTTCACGCTCAACTCAAAAGACGCCATTCTTGACCTCATCACAATGACTCCACATGTTTGGCGTGCGCAACGCTCTGAGATCGAGCGCACCGCAGAATTGAGATCGCTTTCATTAAGCTGCGATGTATATGTTGCAAGCTATAAACCAAAGAATCATATAAATGGAAACTAGATTTAAGCTATTCTTTGTGTTCAGCGCACTCTTATTGATATCACTCTCTGGCTTAACCTACGCTGAGTTTTATATGGAAGATTCAGTGCAACAAGAACTAATTGGTCTAGTTTCATTAATAGCAGCAGCCCTATCGATATTTGGCGTTGTCGCTGCATATGTCATGATATTGTGGCAACGACTAAAACGCTTTTTCACTACGGATACACGACGATGACACAGCAACCCGATGTAGAGATTTATATAAAGAATGTTGTGCTCAACGACCTCGCTTCATGGCTCGCCGAAGTTTTTAGCGACACAGATATAAAACTGATCACTAATATCAAATTAGATAGCCCTAAGCCCGTCACTACGCATATATCTCTGGACGAACAACGCATTGAGTTAATGATAACTCCACGCGCAGCAGGAAAGGCTTACACAAGTATATGGTTTAAGAGCCAGAATACTCCGTGGGAAAGTGACCTAGTATGTGCTCATTCGGCGTTAACTAATATGGATACGGAAGTCAGATGTTCTGCAGAATCGTATACGGAATCAGAAGAAGAATTTAGTGAGAAATGGTGGAAACTTACAAGAGATTCAAAAGAATTAGTGGTTTGGGCTTAACTGCCTAGATTTAGCGTGAGCTCCCCACTCACACTAAATCTAGGCAATTACAGCAATTAGCCAGACACAGTATTTGTTATTTAACGACAGATACGTTGTCCGCCTGCTTACCTTTCTCACCAACAGAAATGTCAAAGCGAACATTCTGACCCTGACGCAAACTACGACGACCGCGACCACGAATAGATCTAAAGTGCACGAAGATGTCATCACCTGACTCTGTTGTAATAAACCCAAAGCCTTTATTTACGTTGAACCATTTTACGCTTCCGTAATTTGAGCCTTCATCACCGCCAACTTCGTCATCGGCATCATCACAAGGCTGAGAGCGAACATCTGAGTCAAAAAACAAACTCGAAATCACTGACGCAACTAAAAATAAAACGAATGCTGCCGCGTAGAAAGCCATTCCATTAGACGTATTTAAAAAATCAATTGCTGATTGTTCGCTTGCGAACACATCCAAACGTGAGCCGGCTAAGAATATAAGGAAAGGAAACGGAAGCGCGACCAAGGCACTAATCGTTATCTTCTTAAACATGAAAATATCTCTTTTAAAATTGTTAGCATTATTAATAAGCTACAGATGTAACGTAGCTCAAAGATTTGTTGCCAAGACAACTGCTACATTGAATCACAATATGTTTTTATATAAAACTGCGATTTGTCCAACCTTTCAATTCATTAATCGCTACGACCATAATAAAAGGACTCGCCGCCAATCATGCGTATTTTCGCCGCTTGTTTAGCGCTTATTTTTAGCGCCTCTATCTCCGCATTTGAGCACTTCTCAATCACGCGTGACTGGCAAACGATTGAAGGGCAATACTCTAAGGTTACTTACCCAAAAACTAGAGAGAAAGAAGCCCTGCATGCTCTTGCGTCTGCGGATAATGTACTGCCTCAACTTAGTGACTATTTATCTTGGACACCCTTCGACAAAGTCGAAATCGTATTAAGCGATCAAAGTAGCTCAGCGAATGGTTACGCAACGCCTTTCCCTTATAACCGAAGCGTATTATTTCTCGCATTGCCCTCTGGTGTTAGCGAGCTTCAAGACTACGATAACTGGTTAGACTTACTGATCCTGCACGAGATGACCCATATTATCCATCTCGATAAAACACGTGATGCGGCGAGTTACCCGCGTTACATATTCGGACGAAATATCTTTTCTTTCCCAAACATATTTTTATCTACCTTTTTTAAAGAAGGCCTAGCTACTTACGCAGAAACATCTTTAGATAAAAACGTGGGAAGAGGACAAAGCGCCTACTACGATATGGTGATGCGAACCGAAGTCGAATCAGGTCTCTTACCCTTAGGCAAAATTCAACAAAGCACTAGGGATTGGCCGTTCAACAAAAGCTATAGCTACGGCGTAAAGTTCTATCAATTTTTAGAGTCGAAATACGGTCCAGATAGCATTCCACGGTATGTTGAAGCAACAAGTGGAAGGCTGATTCCTTTTCTCGTCGATGGCCCAGCGAAATTCGCAACATTTTCAGACGGGTTAAAAGAGCTGTGGGCCGAATATTTAACCTGGCTTGAGCTCGAGTATTCACAAACAGTTGAGGTAAGAACCGCTAATCAAACGACTTTTTCTCCTGTTACAAATACTGGTTACATCAATAGGAGTCCTTATTTTGGTGAAGACGGTTCACTGTATTTCATCGCGTTTGATCCTTATGGCCCGAGCACGCTGTCTGTTTCAAAAGACGGAGAGATTCACTCACTAGAACAAACACAATCAACCGCACAGATCGTGTATGTTGACGCAGACCACGTATTTTATATACAACCAAGCCCTTGCGGCCACCACGCAACGAGCAATGCACTCTATGTTTACAACATTGAACTAGGCAAAGCCTCACAAATAAAAGATTGTACGGGCTACAACAGCGCCGCATTTTTTCAGACCAATGACAAGCTAACGCTAGCAGCTGTGAAATCAGATGGCTTAATTAAATCTTTAGTGACCGCTGAGTTTATTAATGGCAATTTGGAAAACGAACGAACTCTATATACGCCAAACTCATATGAAAACTTAGCCACGCCCTTATGGAAAGACGCTAATACAATCTTATTGACGCGAAAGCCACCATCACAGCCATGGCAGCTAGTTGAATATAGTTTGAATGGCCAGTCTTTAAACATCGTATTGAGCGAAGCGAACACCAATATATTTGAAATCTACGCCGGCCCTACCTCACAAAACGTCATACTGAGCAGCGATAAAAATGGATTTATAGAGTTATGGTCATATCATCTAGAACAACAGTCACTGAACCCTTTGACGATCAGTATTGGGGGCGCGAGTTCGGGATCATATAGCGCTCAAACTGGACAGCTCGCCTATCGCTATTACAGCGACAAGGGATGGGACATCGTATCAACCGACTATAAAGAATTATCTCCTGTCATTAATGCGGAAAAGAGCGCGGAGAGAAATGCGGAGAAAACCGCGGAAAGTAACCCAGAAAACAACGCCATGCCAGGTACAGTTCAATCACCTCATTCATACAAGGGCTTAGAATTAGATACAAGCTCGCATCAAGATCGTGAACATAAACCCCTCTTACAACACGACTACAATCCGCTTGAAAGTATTGCACCCCAGTCTTGGTTTTTTGGTTTCACTAGCGACAACACCAACACCACAGCCTCAATCATTCTTAACGGGCGCGATGTCTTAAATTTTCATAACTGGGGGCTTATCGCGGGTAGAGATTTCGACAACGACTTAAATGTCTTTTCTGGCGCTTATACCTTATACAACCATCTCACTGCATTGTACTCACGTGCATACGATTACACCGAAGGCAGCGCCTCGGGGCCCCCAGCCTTCGTAGACAAAGCGCGCCTCATAGAAGACCAAGAAGACAGCGCGTTACTGGCGCATAAAACATGGCGTTTTGATTTTTCCCAATTGACCCTTACTGGAGGTGTAAACAATTATCAGCGCACCCTCGAGGATCAGTTCACCAACACCCAGCAATCAATCCACGTCGAAACATTAGGGCTTAGCGCGATATACAACAACGCCATTCAAGCTTTATATGGGGTTAGCCCAGCGCACGGTCGCACCATTCAACTCAACATCGAACGAGATCGTGTCGAGATAAATTCTGGTGATCAGTCATATGGAAACGTTTGGATCCTTGATTGGCGCGAGTACATCGCACTCTATGGCCCACATACACTAGCCTTGCGCGCATTTATAGGTGAAGCGCAAACTGGAGCGGACTTCTTTGATTTAGGCGATAGCCCGTCCATCACCGCATTTAAACAAGGCTTGATTCACCAACGCGAAAAACCATTGCGAGGCTATCCAGATTCTGCACAAGAGCTTCGCGGCTTTAAGCCAAGTATTTATTCGGCCGATTACCGATTCCCTATCGCCTATGTCGACCAGGGAATCGACGCTTGGCCTATTGGTCTTCACACCATCTCTGGAGCGCTATTTTATGAATCCGGCACGCCAAACCGAGACAAATCAACGTTTGATGCCGCCGGAGTGGAGCTAAATGTCGGTCTAGATTTGGGTTACAGCGCGCTGCCGGTCGCATTGAGGCTCGGCACTGCATTTCCGTTTGACGAAACATCTACCGCACCGGACAAAGATCCAAATTATTACTTAGGGATCGGATACAGTCTCTAAGCTTTTATGGTTAGTTAATACGAAAATCGATTGTCTGCGCTGAGAAATAGTGCAGACATTCTCTCTTTTACCCCTGCTTAATACAGCCACTTTTCTTGAGCTCTTCAAGTTGACCAGCATCAAAGCCAAACTGACCTAGCACCTCATCGGTATGGGCTCCTAACGGTGCACCTAAACTTGGTTCTTGAACCCTATCAAATGGCAAAGCACTTGCAATTTGTTTCACGCTTTCACCGCTTTCTAATTGAACATCAATAAACATTTTCCGCGCCTTAAATTGAGGATGTTCAGCAGCTTCGTTCACTGTAATAACAGGCTCAACGCAAGCGTCTAGCTTGCCAAATATATCGATCCACTTGGCTTGCGTTTGCGCCGAAATCTTTTCTGCAATCGCTGCGCGCAAGGATGTCTGCGTCTCAGGTCTTTGATCGGCAATTTTTGATAACCAGTCACTAAGCTCCAATGTCTGCAATAAGCTCATTGCAAAATTAGGCTCTAAGCTACCGATCGAGATAAACTTGCCATCGGCTGTTTCATAATAATCATAGAATAAGCCTCCATTGAGCATTCCTGACCCTAACTCAGGATCCTGTCCGCTGACTAATGCCCCAGCACCGAACATGGTGTTAAGACTCAATGCAGCATCTGCCATTGATATATCTAAGTATGCACCCTTGCCTGTATTTGGGCGTGCGAGTAATGCAGCAAGAATAGACATCACCGCATGATGAGAGCCTCCGGCTATGTCAGCAATTTGTGTTGCAGAAAGTACCGGCCCCGTTTCCTTCCGTCCTGAATAGCTCGCCAGTCCCGATAAAGCTAAGTAATTGATATCATGCCCCGCCCTGTCCTTGTATGGGCCAGTTTGACCGTAGCCAGTAATTGAACAGTAAACGAGCTTTGGGTTAATTGACGACAAAACCTCATAATCTAGGCCAAGCCTTTGCATCACACCAGGGCGAAACTGCTCGATCACAACATCATAATCAGAAATCAATTTCTCGATGATTGATTTGGCAGCAGGATTCTTTAAATCGATCGCAATCGACTTTTTGTTACGATTAATCGATGCGTGCGCCGCCGACACCTTCGCTTTACCTTGACCGACCATAGGCGGCATCACTTTCAATAAGTCAGGCCGATTTGGCGCCTCGATTCTCAGCACCTCGGCTCCCATATCAGCAAGTAACTGAGTTGCGTAAGGACCAGGTAACAAAGTTGAAAAATCTAGGACGCGGACGCCTTCTAATGGTAGGGACATATTCAATGGTAAGCTCTTGTGATTGTTTAAGGTTGCTGTCTTATTCTAGGAATACCGAGGTCAGAGTAATATTACTCTGACCCCAACATGACATCGTGTCTCACATACAAACGAAGATCAGACCATTGACCTTGCAATGATTAGCTTCATGATTTCATTCGTGCCTGCGTATATCTTTTGAACGCGCGCATCAGCATAAGCACGTGCAACCGGATATTCCCACATGTAGCCGTAACCGCCATGCAGTTGCAAACATTCATCTATCACATCACATTGAATTTCAGTGGTTAGATATTTAATCTTCGCCGCTGTCACTACATCCAACTTACCTTCAAGGTGAAGTTCCAAGCATTTATCTACAAAAACACGCACCATAGTGAGCGTTGAGGACATTTCAGCGAGTTTGAATTGAGTGTTCTGGAACGCCGAAATTGGTTTGCCGAAAGCTTTACGCTCTTTAACGTAAGCAAGCGTTTGTTTGAAGATTGACTCAGCATTAGCAATAGCATTCAAACCGACTGACAAACGCTCTTGTGGCAACTCTTGCATCAAGTAAATAAAGCCCATACCTTCAGCACCAAGTAAGTTTTCTTTCGGCACTTTTACATCTTGGAAGAATAACTCAGAAGTATCCTGAGCTTTCATACCAATCTTTTCTAAGTTCGTGCCTTTAGAAAATCCTGCTGAATCCGCATCAACTAGTAATAAGCTGGTGCCTTTTGCGCCGCCGTCTGGGTCAGTCTTCGCAACAACGATGTAAAGGTCTGCCAACTGGCCGTTAGTAATAAAGGTCTTCGATCCATTCAATACATAGTGATCCCCATCGAGCACAGCATTGGTCTTCACCCCCTGTAAGTCCGATCCCGTTCCCGGCTCAGTCATCGCAATCGCGGTGACAATCTCACCACTTACACATTTCGGAAGATATTTTTGCTTCTGTTCTTCCGTGCCGTAACGCTCGATATAAGGAACCGCGATATCCGAATGCAACCCAAAACCAATGCCACTTAGGCCAAGTTCTGCAACCACTTCATCTACGATCGCGTTATAACGAAAATCTGCGCCTACACCGCCGTATTCTTCGCCAACTGTTGGAGACAAATAGCCTTGCTGGCCAGCCTTCGTCCACAGTTCACGAGATACATGGCCGTCTTTTTCCCATTGGGCATGGTAAGGCACAGCCTCTTCTTCCAAGAACTTTCGAAGACTATCTCGAAACATCTCGTGTTCAGATTCATAAACAGTACGTGGGATCATGTTGAAACCTCTTTATAGCTTGGGGCGGAATGGATTATCTCGCCCCGTTTTATGTTTATTACCTTAATTATTCTTATTACTAGATGCCCAACGTGAGACGTCAGGCTTCTAGCACTAATCTTTAAATGTCTCACCTTTCTGAGCCATTTCTTTCAGTAACTCAGGAACTGCAAAGCGATCGCCAAATCGTTCGTGAAGTTCTTCGGCACGTTCCACGAATTCTGGCAGTCCAGTTTGGTTGATGAACTGTAAAATACCGCCAGTCCATACAGGATATCCAATCCCCATAATCGAACCGATATTTGCGTCACGCACAGAGGTAAGCACTTTCTCCTCAACACACCTAACCGTTTCAATCGCTTGAATATACAAAAGACGATCTTGCAGATCTTCGAGCGCAAACTCAGCGCTTTGACCAAACAACTCCATTAGACCAGACCACAGGTGTTTCTTGCCTGCTGCGGGGTATTCGTAAAAACCGCCACCAGCTAATTTGCCGGGACGACTCGCTTCTAGCATTTTGTCTACCACAGCATCTGCTGGGTGAACTTTATATTGTTTGCCCTCAGCCTCCATATCACGAATAGTTTGGTTACGAATTTTCTCGACCAAGGTCATGCTCACTTCATCTGTGACGGCAATTGGACCAACAGGGAAGCCAGATAAGAACGCCGCATTTTCGATGGCAGCTGCAGGTACACCCTCGCCCAACATAGCCATACCTTCATTTGCATAAGTGCCAAATACACGAGAGGTATAAAAACCACGGCTATCGTTCACAACAATAGGTACTTTCGCGATCTGCTGAACAAAGTCATAAGCTCGGGCTAAGGTTTCATCGGAAGTTTGCTGACCGCAGATAATTTCGACCAACGGCATCTTGTCGACTGGCGAGAAGAAATGCAGACCGATGAACTTTTCAGGACGCGCTGACGACTCAGCAAGACCTGTTATCGGTAAAGTTGATGTATTTGATGCAAAGACGCCTGTTTCGAGCATCTGCGCTTCAGCTTCTTGCGTTACCTTGGCCTTTAAACCACGATCTTCAAACACTGCTTCGATAATAATATCGCAGCCTTCTAAATCAGCGGCATCCGCAGTTGGATGAATGCGCGCCAAGGTCGCATCGCGCTTATCTGCACTCAAACGGCCTTTCTTAACTTTCTTATCAAGAATATTCTGACTGTACTCTTTACCTTTCTCTGCCGATTCTTGGCTGACATCTTTCAGAACAACCTCGATACCACGCGTTGATGCAGAATATGCAATACCAGCACCCATCATCCCTGCGCCAAGCACACCCAGCTTTTTGAATTTCGTTTTCTCAACACCCTCAGGACGTGCCGCACCAGCGTTGATTTCATTAAGCTGATACCAGAATGTATTAATCATGTTTTTAGAAACCTGACCACATACCAACTCAACGAAATAACGCGTCTCTATGCGCATTGCTGAGTCGATATCCACCTGAAGACTTTCTACCATCACAGACAAGATCGCTTCAGGTGCAGGCAAAACACCTTTCGTTTTGTCACGCATCATTGCCGGTGCTATCGGTAGCATCTTCGCAAGCGCAGGATTAGTTGGTTTACCGCCAGGTACTTTATAGCCTTTCACATCATACGGCTGCTGAACTTTCGGATTTGCTTTGATAAATGCAATCGCTGTATCGACGAGCTCGTCTTCAGACGCGACGATCTCATCAATCAACCCCAGCTCTTTACCTTTCTCTGGCTTAAACTGCTTGCCTTCTGTTAGGTATGGCAAAGCAGCTTGCAGACCAAGCAATCGTGACATGCGCACAACACCACCGCCACCTGGCAGCAAGCCAAGCGTCACTTCAGGTAAGCCGAGCTTCACGCCTTCGCTGACAGATATTCTGTGATGACAGGCAAGTGCTAATTCCCAACCGCCACCAAGCGCTGCACCATTAATACAGGCAACAACCGGTTTGCCACAGGTTTCGAGATAACGCATCGACACTTTAATGCTCTGTACCATGTCGTATAACTGCTGCGCATTTTCTCGCTGTGTCACGAACAAATCATCAAGATTACCGCCGGCAAAAAATGTTGTCTTATTCGAACGGAACAACACGCCATCAAAGTCATCACCTATAAGCTGTTCAACTGCAGCAACCATAGACTCTGTGAACTCTTGGTCCATCAAGTTGGCACCAGAATTTGGCTTATCAAGAATCAGGTGAACAATATTATTTTGATCTTTTTCGTAGATAACTGAACTCATGAAATTTTCCTTAAACCTTCTCTAATTCTTGTTCTCAAACACGTTCAATAATTGTCGCGATACCCATACCACCGCCTACACATAAGGTGGCCAGTCCGGTTTTCAAATCACGTGCCTCTAACTCATCGAGAAGTGTTCCAAGAATCATGGCGCCGGTAGCACCTAATGGATGCCCCATAGCAATTGAACCGCCATTCACGTTAACTTTGTCAGGGTTAACACCCATCTCATCAATAAAGCGCATCACTACTGAAGCGAAAGCTTCATTGACTTCAAATAAATCAATATCATCTACTGACATGCCTGCGACTTTCAGTGCTTTTCGAGCAGATGGTGCTGGACCTGTAAGCATAATGGTTGGGTCCGTACCAACTACTGCCGTAGAAACAATGCGAGCACGAGGTTTCATACCAAATTTCTCACCCGCTTCAGCGCTACCAATCAACACTGCCGCCGCGCCATCAACGATACCCGATGAATTACCCGGGCTATGAACGTGAGCAATATTTTCTACTTGTGGGTAGCGCTGACGTGCTACACCATCAAAGCCCATATCACCCATCATCTGGAACGAGGCTTTTAGCCCGCCTAAGGTTTCTAGATTACTATCTGCGCGAACAAGCTCATCATGAGCAAGTATCGTAATGCCATTGCGATCGGTCACTGGAATGACTGATTTACCGAAAGACCCGCGTTCCCACGCAGCCGCTGCTTTTTTATGAGAGTTCATGGCAAAGGTATCAACATCTTCGCGCGAATATCCGCCAAGCGTTGCGATTAAGTCAGCACCGATACCTTGAGGCATAAACCCTGTATCAAAGTTAGTCTCTGGGTCCATTGCCCAAGCACCACCATCACTACCCATTGGCACACGTGACATAGACTCAACGCCACCCGCGACAACAAGATTTTCCCAACCCGAACGAATCTTCATTGCAGCGGTATTTACGGCTTCTAAACCAGATGCACAGAAACGATTGAGCACAACACCAGCAACGTCCTCATCCCATCCCGCTGCAAGTGCAGCAGTTTTAGCGATGTCCGCGCCCTGATCACCAACCGCCGTCACACAGCCCATTACAATGTCATCTACATAATTTGTATCGAAACCATTGCGCTCTTGTAAGGTGTTTAATAAGTCGGACAGCAAAGTAACTGGTTTTACTTCATGAAGTGCGCCAGTCGCTTTCCCTCGACCACGAGGGGTACGAATAGCATCAAAAATCAGGGCTTCGTTTGTCATTATCTTTCATTCCTGTTGTATTGGATTCAAACCGATAATGACTATAAACAAGCAAGCGCTTGGCTCAATGATAAAACCTTACAAGCTTGTTGATCTTTTCTTACAGGTTTAACGAAAGCTAAAAGTTCGGTAAGACTAAGTTTCACAAATCAAAAATGACGCAAAACAGAAGTGAAATACTCTTACTTCGAAAGCACTGGAGAGAAAAATTGGATTTAATGAGATTCTGATTTTGGACTACGAAATGCGGTTGGACTTTGACCTGACCACTTCTTAAATGCACGAATAAACGCGGCAGGTTCAGAGAAGCCTAGCAACTCTGATAGTTGATTCACGGATATATCAGATGTCTTTAACAGTAAGAACGCCCGCTCCCGACGCACACTATCTTTGATCTCTTGAAAGCTGTGCCCTTCTTCTTTTAAGCGACGTCTGAGCGTATGTGTGGTTGTATTTAGATGTTCTGAAGTATCATCAAAACTTAGAGTTGATGACTTAGCATAAGCATCAATTAAAAGCCTTTTCACTTGTGCTGTGACGCTATCATCTGCCCTAAATTGCGTCAGCAAAGATTGAGGCGCGTGGCTGAGGAAATTTACAAGAGTATGCGGATCTTGCTTAATGGGTAATCCAAGCATTCGCTTGTTAAATGCAAAGACATTTCGCTCGACACCAAAGTTCAGTGCGCACGGAAACATCAGCGAAAATTCATCTGAATAACTAGGCTCGACAAACTGAAAATCGACCCTATCAAGCAACATTGGGCGATCAATCATCCAACAAGACAAACGAATCCATATCACGAACATAGAGGTAATAAAAAACACTTCATCTTCACCAAGGGGGTTATCCCAATCGAACACAAAGCGAGCCTCGTCGCCCTCTTCTTCTAAGGTCAAACGCAGATCATCCGTAAGCAAGGCGATATACCGAGCACTTCGAAGCAATCCTCTTCTGAGGTTAGGGGCAGAGATAAGGGCGTGACACATCATCGAAAACGTTCCGAGTTTGAGTCGGTGACTCAGAAAGCCGCCAGCCTCATCTTCCATGTAGCGCCACAAGGTAATTAAGAATACGCCAAGCTCCTCAAGGGGAAAGCGCGTACTGTCATCATCAATCTCAATCAAATCAAGCCAGTGCACAAGTCCGGCTTGCGCACACACGACTTCAAGATCAACCGCACGTTTACGAGGTGCGATAAGTAATGATCGAATGAGTTGAATGGGAACAGAATGCTGACGCTTCAAAATACACCTAGTTTTTATTCTATAAATCAAATAAGAACCTAGACCTGATGCCTAAGCTCTTACCATTCATTGTAAACAAACGCGCTCTAGTGTGAATGTGTTTTTAAAAACAATCGCTTGATATCTTCAACCACAAGATAGTTAATCGGCACTAATATCAGGGTAATACAGGTCGCGAACAAGATCCCAAAGCCCAAAGACACCGCCATAGGAATCAAGAACTGCGCTTGTGTCGATTTTTCAAACAACAAAGGCATTAAGCCGATAAAGGTTGTCAGTGACGTCAATATCACAGGCCTAAAGCGTGACGCTGCAGCAATGCGCACGGTATCATGAATCGCCATCCCCTCTGCGCGCTTTTTATTCACGAAATCAACGAGCACCAAGCTATCGTTCACCACAACACCGATAAGCGCGAGCATACCTAGCAAACTAATTAAGGTAAGATCCATTCCCATAATGAAATGGCCACCAATCGCGCCTATTGCCCCAAAGGGAATCACTGACATCACGATAAACGGTTGAAAGTAGGACTTGAACGGAATTGCCAATAAGCAGTACACGACAAATCCAACGAACAATAACCCATACTTCAAGCTTCCAAACGACTGACTTTGCTCTTTGGCCTCACCTTCTAACAAGTACGTAATTCCAGGATATGCAGCCAATTCAAGGTCTAAGAAATCTCTTAACTCTTGATTCAAAATCAACATGTTGGTGTTTTGCTTGTCGACATCAGCCTGCACATTGATCGTACGCTTACCGTCTTTACGAAGAATCGACAAGGGACTGATCGATGGAGACAGATCAGCAATCGCACCCAAGCGAACGCGTTCACCGGTAGGCGTCGTGATTAATACATCGCGCAATTTAGCGACACTCTGACGCTCGTCAATGGGATAACGCAATACAACCTTTATGTCATCTTGACCTCGTTGAATGCGCTGCACCTCGAGCCCAAAGAAGATATTCCTCACTTGTGATACAACTTGCTGCCTAGTCAATCCCAATACATGCGCTTCTTTGCGTAAATTGATGTCTAAGGCCTGCTTGCCATCAGAGAAGGTATCACTGACATCAAAGACACTAGGATAAGACGCGAGCTTTTCTTTCAATTTATCCGCGATTGCCGACAACTCATCGAAGTCATCACCACGCAATTCGATATCAATAGGATCACTGACACGACCAATTTCGGCGCGATAGGTCAGTCCGTCAGCACCAGGAATAGTACCTACGAGGCGGCGCCATTCATTGACCAGTTCTCGACTAGATATCGCCAGAGAGCGATCTTCAGGTGCTGTAATTTCAAACATTACCCGACCAATATTACTGCCTGATGAGCTACCCGCTGAGCCTGTTGTCGCCATAATGTTCTCGATAATCGATTCATCACTAACGGGGTCGATATACTTGTCTTGTAATACTTGTGCCTGCTCTAGCATGAAGACGACGTGCTGATCGGTAACAGGCGCTGGGGTGCCCGTTGGCATCGTTAACGAGGCTCTTGCCACTTCACTCTGCACTTTAGGGAAAAATATGAAACGCATTAAGCCTGAGCTCAGCGCACTGCTGAGTATGAAGAGTAAGCAAATAGCAAAGGTCAAACACGCATAGCGATACCGCAAGGCGACGCTAAGCATTGGCTGATAGAAGCGTAATACAAAGCGCTCAAACCCGATTGCAAAACGTTCCTGCAACGCTAGCAACTTACCCATTAAGGTATCGCTTTGAGAACGATGAATTCTGATGTTCTTGAGGTGCGCTGGGAGTATTAACTTCGATTCAATTAGTGAAAATAAAAGAATCGGTATGACCACCACAGGGATTGCAGCAAACAGTTGACCACGAACACCTTCAATAAAAGCAATGGGCATGAACGCAGCGATAGTGGTGAGGATCCCGAATGTCACCGGAACAGCAACTTCCTGCGTTCCATTGATCACGGCCTCGATACCGCTCTCGGATTTTCTGAGATGCGAGTAAATATTCTCGCCCGTGACAATCGCATCATCAACAACGATCCCCAGTATTAAGATGAAGCCAAATAACGAGATGATATTAATACTCACGCCAAAAAACGGCATGACAAAAAAGGCACCCATAAAGGTGACAGGAATACCGATACAAACCCAAAAAGCGATCGCGGGGCGTAAAAACAAGGTCAGCAGCAACATCACAAGAATACCGCCTTGTATCGCACTATCGCTTAAAGTCTTGAGACGCTTTTTCACGATATTAGACCGGTCTCGCCATGCGGTTAATTGCAACAACTGGTTTTGCTCTTCGCTGTGCGTTGCTATGTAGTTTTTTACCTTATCAGCAACTTCAATCGCGCTTTCGTCTCCAACGCGATATATCTCAATTAAGGCCGCTGGCTTACCGTTGAAACGCGTAATGATTACATCCTCAACAAAACCGTCGACAATATCTGCAACGTTACCCAAGCGAATGACTCCGCCAGTATTACTAGTACGGATAACAATACGGCTAAACTCATCCGCCCCATATGCCTGACCACTTGAGCGAAGCAATATGTCGCCACCGACTGTTTTGATTGCTCCAGCAGACAAATCGAGTGAGGCCTCACGTATGCGCGACGCGATTTCTTCAAGAGTAATGCCGTAACGTTCTATTACTTGCTCTCGCACATAGATGGACACTTCATAATCGCGCACACCATCGAGCTCAACCTGGCTTACACCACTAATTGCCAGTAAGTCGTCCCGAATACTAATCGCTTCTTGTCGCAATTCACGCTCTGCAAGATCACCGTATACAGCCAAGCCAATGACTTCACGTTGACGTTTCACCAAGGAGACAATCGGACGTTCCGCATCGGCAGGTAGATTGTTGACACTATCAATTCGATTTTTAACCTCAGCTAATAGCGTTTGAGGATCATATCGTTCATCGACTTCGATATTTACCTGAGCAACTCCTTCAGTCGAGCGACTCGACAATGCGGCGATACCTTCGAGATCATCAACCGCTTGCTCTAGTTTGGTTGATACAGAGCTTTCAATATCTTTTGGCAATGCCCCAGGCACGGCTACGCTCGCCTGAATAATTCGGGGTTCTATGCTAGGAAAAACTTCAAGAGGAATATTGAGTTTTAAAGAGCCCAATCCAATCAGAACGATTGTGAGCATCAATAAGTTTGCTGCGACACTATTGCGCGCGAACCAAGCAATCATTCAGCAACCTTTATCAACGTACCAGATGAAAGTTGACCCAATGCCGTAGTGATTAACATTTCACCCGCTTTAAGTCCCTCACCGATCACTGAATACGTATCGTCTTGATGAATAACCTTCACCATGCGTCGCTCAAGCCGATCTAATGAATCGCCTGTTGCTACATACACATATTCATTTTGATAGATCAATGAATTGGGAACGACGATAACGTCGCGCAGTACCTGCCCGGTAATTGTTGCTGACACATATTGATCAGGGAGCAATGCAAGGCGTTCTTCAGTTTGATCAAAGGGAGAATCTACCCTAGCGACGAGCGTAACCTGCTGAGTTTGCGTATCAACGCCGGCCTCTAATCTCAGGAATGTCGCAGGCCAAAGAACTTTGCTCTGATCTGAACTTGATAACAAAGTGTTTTCAATAACAATGGACAAGACCTCACCAAGGCTTCCTTCAGCGGCTAGTACATTCAACTCATTTGCGTTCACTGGTAGATTTACGATACCTGCATTCGTACTAAAACCTTCACCGAGCAAAGTATTAGTAGAGACCACCTCACCTTGCCTAACGTTTGCATTTCGTATCAAACCATCAAAGCCTGCGCGCACCTTCGTACGCTCAAGATTTAACTTAGCCGTATCAAGCGCAACCTTTGCCGCACTCAAACGTGATTCGGCTGCTTTAACATGGGGGATACGCAACACGTAATCTTGCGCTTTTTGATTTGGATTACGCTTATTCCAATCTGTCAGCGCTTGTTGCGCTCGGGCTTTTTCATCTTCTAGGTTAAGCTTCGACGCCGAAAGTTCAGCCTGAGCCTGAGCCACTGCGCTCAAGAAACTCACGTCATCAATAACCAGTAACACATCGTCTGAACGAACCCGCTCGCCATTTTTGAAGCGATGACTCTTGGTCACGACGTGCCCCGCAACAAGGGCATGAATCTTATAATCAAACTCAGGCTCGATAAGGCCAAAAGAACGAAGCTGCACTTGGTGGTCTTTTAGCTCAAGTTTTTCGACCGATACGGTCAATGCACGAGACTGCACAACAGCGCCGCTTGTCGCTTCAGGTTTGGATAAGCCAAACCAAAAAATCAACAAAAATGTGAGGGCGATAATGCCGAGAATGACGGTAACCTGTTTCATTTATTCTCCAACAAACACGCTCAAGCTTACGAGCTCGGGCCAAATGAAAAATCAAACTAAGAAAAATACGATAGACGTACAACTTAATCTTCGCTTAAGATTTGGCCACAAGTTAAAAACGATGCAGCCGTTTGGTCGTGATTTGCCTCAACTCCGAGTACAAATCTGCGGCGAATGCACACAACAACAATAAGCAGACAGCGGACAATGAAAAAGATTCCACCCCATTCGCATCAAAATAATTGAAGACAAACTACAAGATTAAGACGCTTCATATATGGCGTCATCGCTTTCTCAATATTGTTATCGTACACCTACATTGCTCAGCAGCACGCCCCAAAACCACCTATAGTCGCGAGCGATACCGATTCAAAAGTAAAGTGATAAGCCATATACTTCGCGCATTCATTTACCAGCACAGAAGCGGATATGTCACTTTCTTTAAAACAGCTAACGCATAAACTCGAAGAGCTCGAGATGAAGCTTGCATTTCAGGACGATACGATAGACACACTAAATCAGATTGTCACAAAGCAAAGCCGCGATATTCAAGATTTATGGACCGCAAATAAGGTGCTAAAACAAAGCCTAAACGAAATGAAATCGGGCAATGAAGATAACGCCCCAGAACCACCACCTCCGCATTATTGATACACTAATATTTCATAACTCACGATCTTGTGGACATCTCAAATTAGCCAGACACCAAAGATTTCGATTTACAAATCATTAGTGCATTTAATACACTCTATCGCGCATGGAAGCGACCACATACGTAGACGGATTCTACTCAACTCTTTACCGATCGGTAAAAGCGCTCCATGTGTCATTTAACAAGGAGCAGTTATGTTTAAAATCAAAACCTTTATTTCACTTGTCTTAGCCAGCCTTTTAGCCGTTGTGCTTTTACACAGCTCGGTTGCTTATGCACAAGAAGCAAACCAAGCCTCAGAAACCTCCGTTCAAGCACCTGTAAATATCAACGAAGCCGACGCCCAAACGATTGCCAGCAATTTAAAAGGAATCGGGCTGAAAAAAGCTGAAGCGATTATTCAATATCGAAAGAGCTACGGCCCATTTCACGACGTCGAGGAACTTAAGGAAGTAAAAGGAATTGGAAAAAGCATTTTAGAAAAGAACAAGCACTTGATTGTAGCTAAGTAATCTAAGCTACAAGAAACCGGGGTCAGAGTAAAAGTACTCTGACCCACAATATTTTATACAAACGCCCTAATCAAGATCAGAGAATCTGAGCCCAATTTGCCAGAATCGAGGTCCGATACCTTGAATGCCCGAAGGATCTTGCGCTAGAAACAACTCTGCCGCGAAGCTCAAATAAAAATAAAAAAGCCCTAGTAAAACCACTGTAATGACTGCGACTAATGATCTAACAAAAGGTCGAATATCAAAGATCTGAGCCATTTCATGGAAATCCGAAGACTCGTTCACCAAACTGATGCGCCCAATGAGCATTCCCCACACTATAAACATTAATGTCTGAGGAATTGGCATTACTACAACACCAGAGAACATTGAATAGCTCAATGCCATTACAAACATCATCAGTAGCGTAATGAGTAATTTGTCAGTTTGATCTGTGGCATTGATTGCTCTAACAGCAAAGTACAAAGTACAAATCACGGCCGAAAGCACAATACCTGCGGCTACAGCTCCCCATTCATAAATAAGTTGAATCAGGCTATTGTGCGGATGACTAATCAAACTATGTCCACCACCCCATGCCTCGCGATACATTCCCGGACCGACTCCATAGAATAAAGTATGTACTTCAAACTTATGTATAACCTGAAGCCAGCCATCAATACGTCCAAACTGACTCTCTCGAAGCAAAGCATCGGGCGTCATAATACCTGCTGGTGCTAGCGCTTTGAGCAAAGCATATATAACAAGCGCCAGAGCCAGAGCCGCAGATCCCCATAACGACAATTTGAAGTACCGCTTAAAGAAAACAGGCAGTAGGACCAATAGCGCGATATACGAAACAAATATTCCGCGGCCATAACCAATGACCATTAACAACAAATTCAAGGTAAGCAATAACCAAGCAATTCTTTTAGTCTGCTCAAACAAAAGCCCGCCTAATAACAAAGGAATGATGAAAGCCTGAACCTGATTGAAGAATCGAATGTTTGGAAAACCACGGTAAATTCGTCCCGGATCTAAGGGATCGCTTGAAAGTACACTAAACACAATATTCAAAAGGGAAAATAAGCATAGAATCGTAAACGTGCATACGAACACACATCCCAGAGCAAGCAGATATCGTTGTGAAGTCAGTGCAGTAGAAACGATATATAGACAGGCTAGCAAGATCCAATGAAACCAATGCATAAAGACATAGCTAGGGTCGTGACTATAAATCACGGACATCAAACCAAACCCGAAAAATATGAGCAGTGCATATATGGATAACTGAATAGGGGTAAACGTTGTTAATGAACAATTATTAGCGTGATAGAGATAAGCACGAAACTGACAAATCAAAACCGCACCAAAACAAAAGCTCAACAACAAGATTTGCAGGATTTTTTGAAAGTTAAAGCGGCTCCAGCCCAGAGTCGGAAGGTAAGGAACAAGTGCGAAAATAAAGAAAAGCGATAATACGACAATAAAATATCGCTGAAGAATTCTTGATTCGTTAACTAAGATGCGATACATGAACGAGGAACTAAATCTCGCGCTGAGCCCGTCAACCCAGATACAACACATGACCATGTCTCGTCAGCGTTACGTTGCCAGATGACAGTGCTACCAACAAGTTGAGAAGGCGTATTTTGCAGCGCGCACGAAATGGACGTCGCATCGGCCGTAATAAGACAATTAGATGTTGAAGCAGACAGCTCATTGAGGTCAGCAATCGATGAGACAGTACCACCATTCATCAACACCATCTCAAAACTAAGCTTTCCCGGAGTGATATCGGCCAAGCCCGCAGTGAGTTTTGAGCTAGCTTGATAATCTGAATATGCTGGAATGGCTACTGCGGCTAAAATACCAATGATTGCCACGACAATCATAAGCTCAATTAGGGTAAAACCTTTGTGCCTTTGTCTTTGCATTTTCATAATCTTAACCCCCAAACAAAAAACGCTCCCGAAGGAGCGTTTCTATCTCACCAATTCTTATTAAGAAGAAGTAGTGTTACAAGTACGTGGAGCCAAATCAAGAACTGCTTGGTTTGAGCTAACAACACCACAAGACCAATCGCCACCCGCTGAGCGAGTCCAGCGCATCACAATACCATCCACCTGTGCAGGTGCATTATCAATCGTACATGAAATAGTTGCTTCACCAGGAGTCGAGGTTACTGCAACAGCTAGTGGTCCGCAGTTACCAGTTGTAGTGGAAGAAGCTGCAGCACCACCATTATTCATATCAACTTCTACACCAGTTTTAAGTGCAGAAGCTTCAGCAAGTGCCGCAGTCATTTTTGACGAAGCTTGGTAATCAGAATATGCAGGAATCGCAACTGCTGCCAAAATACCGATAATCGCAACAACGATCATCAATTCAATAAGCGTAAAACCTTTCTGTGCTGTTTGCATTGCTTTGTTCATTATCAATCTCCAAATGCTCTATGAGCGAACAATAATTCTTTTCTTAGCCGCTTGGGCGTTATTGACCGCTTTGAGACCTTTCCTTTCAAACTGCAAAAAAGTTCTCAAAGCAGTCATCAAGCGCGTCTAATACTAACGTTAGCAGTACCCGTGCCAAGCGCAATAAAAAAATTTATTTTTATTTAAAAGCAATGACTTAGGGCTTTTAAAGAGAAATAACTAAAAGCAGCAATAAACCAAAACAGACTACTTCCGTTAGCACTAAGTGACGTAATTTGTCACTTCTTACACAGACATGACACTAGCAAATTCCGATTTAGCCCATTCACAACAAGTTGCGATGACAAATCAACAAACACCTAAACTAGCTTTAACGCCACATAATGCTCCGTACTAGGTAGAATCTCTTTAAAAAACCGAAACTTGCTCTACAATTTTTAAATAGCAGTTGAATAAACGCACGTAAGCTAATAATAAATACGCGCATCTAATTCTGCTTATTGAGTTAGAAACACCTATCAGTAAGAGAACACTATGGCAAGCAATGCCCCAACAAACTTAACTGGACTCGCCCGCAAGTTCGTTCTTGATCAGATTATTGATGAAGACACCGCATTAAAGGCACAAACGCATGCAATCGAAAATAACATCCCGTTGATCACGCATCTCGTATCAGAGAACTTAGCAAACTCTAAAGCCATTGCGTTTTCCGCTGCAGAGGAATTTGGCGTTCCAGTTTTAGACCTTGGCGCATTTTTAAAAGAATCCTTTCCAGAGAAGCTTGTTGACGAGAAACTTATTCGCAAACATCGCGCACTTCCTTTATATGTGCGCGGCAACAGACTCTTTATAGCAGTTTCAGATCCGACTAACGTAAACGCTGTCGATGAGATTAAATTCCATACCGGCATGAGTGTTGATTCAGTGCTAGTCGAAGACGACAAGCTATCCTCTGCTATCGATAGCTATCTTGAATCGCAAGACGACTCCATGGGAGATCTTGATGATGAAGATCTCGATATTGATTTAGACGAAGGTCAAGAGCAGGAAGAAGATAACACATCCGCAGATACAGACGACGCCCCTATCGTTAAGTATGTAAATAAAATGCTTCTAGACGCGATCAAAAAAGGCTCCTCTGACTTACACTTTGAGCCATACGAAAAATCATACCGGGTGCGCTATCGCACAGATGGTATCTTGCATGAAGTATCGCGTCCGTCCATCAAGCTTGCACCAAAAATTGCGGCGCGTTTAAAAGTAATGTCGCAAATGGATATTTCTGAAAGACGTATCCCGCAAGATGGTCGTATTAAAATGAAGTTGAGCAAAACCAAAGCAATCGACTTCCGTGTCAATACTCTTCCGACTCTTTGGGGCGAAAAAATCGTACTCCGTATTCTTGATCCTAGCTCTGCGAAAATGGGTATCGACGCCCTTGGTTACGAAGACGTGCAAAAAGACATGTATATGGAAGCCTTGCACCAACCACAGGGTATGATTCTTGTCACCGGCCCTACGGGATCAGGTAAAACGGTTTCGCTATACACGGGTCTTAATATTCTGAATACTCCTGAAAGGAACATCTCAACAGCGGAAGACCCTGTAGAAATTAACCTCGAGGGTATCAACCAAGTTAACGTAAACGCCAAAGTTGGCCTTAACTTCTCTGAAGCCCTGCGCTCATTCTTACGTCAAGACCCGGACATCGTAATGGTTGGTGAGATCCGTGACCTTGAAACAGCCTCTATCGCGATTAAAGCGGCACAGACCGGCCACATGGTTATGTCGACGCTACACACCAATAGCGCGCCAGAGACTCTGACACGTATGTTAAATATGGGTGTACCAGCGTTTAACATCGCTACGTCTGTGTCCTTGATCATCGCCCAACGATTAGCTCGTCGCTTATGTAGTAATTGCAAAGAACCATTGGACGTGCCTCGCGAAACCCTGCTTGAAGAAGGCTTTACTGAAGCGCAAATTGATGAAGGCATCACAATCTACCAACCTAAAGGCTGCGATAAGTGTAATAACGGCTATAAAGGAAGAGTAGGCATTTACGAAGTTGTGAAAATCACCCCTAAGATTTCGCAGTTAATTATGTCTGAAGCAGACTCCCTAACCATTGCCAAAGCCGCCGAAGAAGAGGGTTTTAACGATCTTCGTAAATCAGCGCTATTAAAAGCAATTGAGGGTGTAACTAGTCTCGAAGAAGTACAGCGAGTAACGAAGGAATAAGCATGGCAACCACGGCAAAAAAACCCATTAATTTTGAGTGGGAAGGTACAGACCGCAAAGGCAATAAAATCAAGGGCGCTATGACCGCAGAAACTGCAGCTCTTGTTAAAGCGCAGCTACGTAAACAAGGTATTAACGCCTCAAAGGTCAAAAAGCCAGCATTCTCCATTGGCGGCGGCGCCAAAAAGAAAAAAATCACTCCTTTTGACATCGCCATTTTCGTTCGCCAGCTTGCCACAATGATGAAAGCCGGTGTACCTCTAATTCAATCCTTTGATATCGTCGCAGATGGTTTAGAAAACCCGACTCTTAGAGAGCTTGTAATAGACATTAAAAATGATGTTGCCGCGGGTAACAATTTTGCTGGAGCACTCAAAAAACACCCTCAACATTTTGATGACCTGTTTGTGAACCTTGTCGACTCAGGTGAAAAATCTGGTGCACTTGAAACCATGCTAGACCGTGTTGCGACTTACATGGAAAAAACTGAGACGCTGAAAAAGAAAGTAAAGAAAGCGATGACCTACCCTATCTCGGTATTGGTCGTTGCAATGATCGTGACAGCCATATTGCTTCTGAAAGTAGTACCCCAATTTGAAAATATGTTCTCAGGTTTCGGCGCTGAACTCCCCGCGTTTACCCAGATGATTATCGGTATTTCACGCTGGCTACAGGAATGGTGGCTGATAGTTCTCGCCGCAATCGTAGGTATCGGGTACGCATTTAGCCAGGCTAAAGCTCGCAGCGAAGCATTTAGGGACGGATTCGATCGCGCGCTATTGAAAATGCCTATTGTCGGCAACATTATCGACAAATCTTCGGTCGCACGTTTTTCACGCGTACTATCTACCACCTTTGCAGCCGGTGTACCGCTCGTTGATGCGCTAGATTCGGTTGCAGGCGCTACTGGCAACGTCGTATATCGTAATGCCGTTAATACAATACGCGACGAAGTCGCTTCAGGTACGCAATTGCAATTCTCCATGAAGCAAACAGGTGTATTCCCAACCATGGCTGTTCAAATGGTCGCAATTGGTGAGGAATCAGGCGCCCTTGATACGATGCTTGATAAGGTCGCGGAACACTTTGAAGAAGAAGTAGACAATCTCGTAGACAATATGACCACACTCATGGAACCGATCATTATGTCTGTGCTTGGTGTGTTAGTTGGCGGCTTGATCATCGGTATGTACCTACCAATATTCCAGATGGGTAAAGTGGTTTAATTGGTATATTACAATTATAAATAGGCAAAGTTTCGGCTTTGCCTTTTTTATGCTCATAAGAAAGAAAATCCATGCAAGAAATCGACTCACTCATATCTGCACTGAACAATAACAGCGTTATGTTATATACAAGCTATGTTGTTCTTGGCCTTTTAGTTGGCAGTTTTTTAAATGTCGTCATTCACCGCCTGCCCAAAATGTTGCATCAGGAATGGCGTCAGCAAGCGTCCGAATTTCTGGAGCAGGAAGCTCCCGAAGAAAAAAAAATCACCCTATCAAAACCTAATTCCACGTGCCCTAACTGCGGCCATGCGATTAAGCCTTGGGAAAACATCCCGGTACTGAGTTGGGTATTTCTACGCGGTAAATGCAGTAATTGCTCAACAAAAATTAGTATTCGCTATCCGCTTGTTGAGTTGACCAGTGGTTTTATGTGCTTTGCCATTGCATACAGTTTTGGCGCAAGCTACGAGAGCTTTGCTTTGCTTCTCTTTACCTGGGCACTCATAGCTCTCACGATGATTGATGCTGACACCCAACTTTTGCCAGACAACATTACCCTACCTCTTATGTGGTTAGGCTTGATTGTCAACAGTTTTGGATTAGTGACTAACTTCGACAGCGCCTTCTGGGGTGCGGTTGCGGGTTATTTATCTCTTTGGTCCGTGTATTGGCTGTTCAAGCTAGCGACAGGTAAAGAAGGAATGGGATACGGCGACTTTAAGCTACTGGCAGCTTTGGGCGCGTGGCTCGGCTGGGAAATGCTTCCGATTATCATTATATTATCCTCTTTTGTAGGAGCCGCTTACGGAATACTTGCAATGGCGATTGTCGGTCGCGAGAAAAATAAACCCATGCCATTTGGCCCATACCTGGCAGCTGCTGGCTGGATTGCGCTTATGTCGGGCGAACAAATTAAAACCATTTGGCTTGGCTAGCCAGATCTTAATAAGAAAGAGACCAAACACCTTATGCTAATCGTTGGATTAACGGGCGGTATCGGCTCGGGGAAAAGCGCTGCCAGTGATCGATTTGAAACACTTGGTGTAACCGTAGTTGATGCGGATGTTGTCGCACGTGAAGTTGTCGAGCCTGGTTCTAGTGCGCTAGGCATGATCGCTAAGCAATTTGGAACGGACGTTCTGCATTCAGACGGCGAGCAAAAAGGCGCGTTAAATCGAGCACGCTTACGTGAAATTATCTTTTCTGACAGCAATGCGAAGCGCTGGCTCGAAACTCTTTTACATCCACTTATTCGATCTGAGATTATTCGACAGCTTAGCCAAGCAGAATCAGCTTACGCAATTCTAGTCTCGCCTTTGTTATTCGAAACAAAACAAAGCCGGCTCTGCACGCGCACATTATTAATTGACGCCACCGAGGCAGATCAAAAAATCCGTGCAGCCACGCGAGATAACGCTTCAGAAGAAGACATAGGGAAAATCATTGCTGCTCAAATGCCTAGAAAAATGAAACAAGAGCGTGCTCACGACATTATTTTAAACGATGGTGATTTAGACCACCTGAACGCCATGGTAGACTCACAACACGAAGAATATCTCAAACTTGCCGAGTCAAAATAAATGTCAAACAACTCTCCTCTAATCGTTAATTGTCCAACCTGCGCAGACCCTGTTACATGGGAAGAGAAGAATAAAGAGCGTCCATTTTGTAGCGAACGCTGTAAATTAATTGATCTCGGCGCTTGGGCTTCAGAGGAGTACAGCATCGCTTCTCAAAGCCAAGACGAATGGGAAATCGCCGAAGCGCAAAGCGCATCTAACACTTCTGAAAGCCTTCAATAATATGAGTCGTCGACCCTGTCCATTTTGCGCGATTAATAACGGTGCATTGCCGGCCAGCGTGATTTATGAAGATGAACACTTCATGATTATTATGGATGCTTACCCCCTAAGTTCTGGGCATGTTTTAATCATACCTCGCGCTCATCACGATCGGATTTCAGCGCTATCAGACGAACATCAGTCCAAACTCTTCGATTTAGGACGTAAGGTGATGAGCGCAATGATTAGAGCAGGCTTTGGAGAGGATGGCTGTAATATTCTATTAAATGATGGCAAAGCTGCTAATCAAACAGTTCCGCACATCCACCTTCATATAATTCCTCGCAAAAAGCATGACTTTTTACGATCATTGCCTAAACTAGCACTGCATGTCACTGGACTCATGGGAAGACAAGAAAAGCGTGCCACACTGGATGAGCAAGCGCGTCAAATCGCCAAGTATTTTTAGTGCGAGTATTACTGCTGTCGCGCTATTGATGTGCGCATTTACATCAAGTGCTAATGATGTCGAATTTACCTCCCCCTCAGCAAAAGATAGAAGCTCTATTCCTTCCGAAAAACAAGATTCACCAACGCTTACATGGCTTACAGAAAACCGCAATTATTGGGGGCATGTCGTCGGCGATACGGCAAAAAGGCTCGACAGTTTTTTTGCCGATGAAGAAGTGATCGAATCGAGTAATAATAGCTTTTTAAAGGTTGGCTTTGAATTTCAGCAGTACAAGAGCGGCCATAGCTATCTTGATCCAATAGTAAAGTTTCGCCTTCACCTTCCTACGCTACAAAAAAAACTTCGGCTCATTGTTGAGAGTGAAACACCCGAAGAACAGAGTGTACGTGATAAGAAACGCGCAATTGGGCGCAAAGAAGACGACAAACGCGTAAAAGACACAGCCTCAGGCGCGCTCGATTTTACACTTCGAAATCTGAAGGACTTTGATACAAGTACTGGTGTTGGGGTTAAATTAGGAGATCCGATCGAGCCTTTCTGGCGTTACCGTCTTCACGGGAGATATGAATTTACAGACGTATGGAGCGTTTCCTCGCACGATGCTCTTTACTACTATCACGATGAGGGTTGGGGGGCGCATGCTGAATTTACGCTGCAGCGACAAGGACCTTGGTTTATCTTCCGGCAAGGAATAGATGGAAAATACGATCATAAAGAACGTCTTTGGGAGCTCGCTCACACCTACTCTTTCTTGCGTGAAATTGACTCAAAAAGGGCTATCAATTATCAAGTAGGGATGCTTGCTGAGACGAAGCCAGAAGTGCAAGCGACTGGGTATTTTGTTAACGCCATTTATCGTCGGAAATTGATGAAGGAATGGCTGTTTTACGAAATGATTCCAGAAATGTATTACCCAAAAGAAGATAACTGGAAGATGGATCCATCGTTTACGATTAAAATAGAAATGGTATTCTCTGAGAAAGAATAAGCATTTCCACTTAAGCTAAATCAGCATTCACATGAATATTACTCCTATCGCATTTGCGAGCACGCCTTTTAAAGAAAAATTCGGTATTCCAAGGCAGCCCTCGCTTATCAAACACGCAAATTCCGTCATAGAATTCGTTTCGCCTTACGATCAACCGGATGCATTCGTTGGCTTAGAAGAGTATTCACATCTCTGGCTGCAGTTTGGCTTTCATCAGCACGAACATGCCGAATTCAAGCCTTTAGTTAGACCGCCTAGACTTGGAGGCAATAAAAAAACTGGTGTTTTTGCAACCCGCTCATCATTTAGACCAAATTCTCTGGGACTGTCACTTGTCGAGCTAAAGCAAGTCATTCTCGACAAAAAGACTAGCTTAATCGTCTCATGTCCTGACTTACTCGATGGCACACCTATATACGATATCAAACCCTATATTGAATATTCCGATAGCGCTATCAATCCTCAGTGTGGCATCGCGAAAAACGCACCATCTTCAAAACTAGATGTTGTGTTCAGTGACAAAGCGAGAGCAATGCTTCACGCCTTGACTAAAAATGGTTACACGAACCTAGAGTGTTTTGTAAAGGAAGTTATGGAACAAGACCCTCGTCCTGCGTATAAGCAACAAAACGAGGACCCTAAGATCTATGGCATGAAGTTATATGCCTTTGAAATTAAATTCCGTGTAGAACAGAACTCTCTAATCGTTATAGACATTACTAGCTAAAAGCGGGGAATTCCTTTGCGAATTTTCCTATCCATTCCGCAGCAGCACCTTCAGAGTCTAATTCGCGCCCTTCTACTTCTCTCACCCACAATCGGTAATGCTCAATATGACAGATCTGCTCGACCATCCGAGCACGATAGGCATCACCAGAGGTACAAAACTCTAAGCCGATTTCATAGCCATCTTCCTGAGTTAAACACCATATAACGCGAGCTTGAGCTTCGAAAGGAGGATCAATTACCGGGATTTTAATTGAAACGAGCGCGCCTTTACCAAAGGACCTTGAAGAACTAAAACTTAACCCACCAACACTGATATCTTTTGTAAACGTACAAACGGCTCTGTCCTCTGGAACCGTTGATAGTTCGATAGGCATATCAGACGGGTGTCGAATATATGCACGTGCGACCATAATCAATCCTTTGTTTATCCTTCTTATTAACATCCAATGTAGCAGTCGACCTTAGCAGGTCAATAACTATGCACTTATTTTACAGTTTAAATATTTTTTAAACGCAGCAGACAATGTGCCATCTATTGTGTACTTATTGATAGCGTCCGTTGCGCCTCCTTTAAGATAGATATCTTTACTATCCTGATCCATGTTACCGAGAGCTATAACAGGTGTAGGAACGTTATCTCGCCTTTTCCCCTCTATATTCCGGAGCATTTCAATCACTGTGAGTGTATCTATATCAGTAAACGCATCATCAACAAGAACAAGCTCGAAAGCCTCTTGCCTGAATGCATCCACTGCTTCAAATGCTGATTTGTAGTGTACAAATTGAGCACCAAACTTCTCACAATGTTGTCGCGTAAATTCGATACAGACCAACTCTTCCGCGATGAGTAAAACAGTACCCACATCGTAATTTGGGGCTAAGTCTGCCGGCAGCGCCTGTATATTCAGAGGACTAAGGAAATCAATAACACTATAGCGCGTCACTATGCTTTTTCGCTTGTGACCAAGCGTTCGGTCAGTTTGAAGCATATAGTTGACGGTTTGCACCCCAAGATGCGCAAAATTACTGCGCGACAGCAGTCCTTGCACACCTATCTCACTATACTCCTGAACATCCCCCGCTTGAGGGCTTTCGCTCACCACAAGAATCTGAATTGTTGCTGAAATGCAGCGTCTTAATTCAGACAAAAATTCGCGAGATGACATGTTAGGCACAAGATCACTTACAACTAATATTTGGTAGCTTGGATGACCCTTCAATGCACTTAATAACTGATCATATGAGTTTGTGTAATCGATGTTGTCGCACGCACTAGACAGTGCTTCGTAAACAAAACTATTTGCTTTCGTAGCCAAATCGTATACCAATACACTCGCCTCTGTAAGCCCACTTAGGTCATTTAGGTTAACGCTGCTTGCGCTACCAATAACAGGCGAAGGCAACCTCAGGCTTAGACTTTGGGTCAACTCACCATCTAAACCCTTTGAGAACACCCAGCGAGCACCCATGATGTAACAGAGCATCTCTAGCATTGACGTGGGCCCGCGTTCGGCATTTGAGCCAGATTCCGTCGCATCCAGAAGCTGCCCATGTTTCCTTGCTTGCCCTACTAGCTCAAACACGTACCGAGTGTCTTTCATGGGTATATCTTTCTTACTTATGCTAAATGTCACTTGCTCCAAACTCGGCTCCAACAATAAACGCTTAAATGCATTTCTCGTGATCCGCCTAATCTTCTGAGGGTCGCCTTCAACGAAATCAGGTAAGTCTTCGTCAAAATCAAAAATAAAAGCCACATTTCGGCGCTCAAAACGCCGTTTAAATTCATTTACTAAAAATAAGCCAAACACTCTTAGGCTAAATGGTATTTCCGAGAGAGCGACCTCACCCGATTCCATTAATGCTCGCTCATGCAGGTTGGCACTTACACTTAACACAGCAGATAAATAGTTTGATAAAAACGCAGCCTGCTTATCGCCGTCATGTGAAGCACGTGCGTGTAGCGCTAGTGTGCGAGCAATTGCGCTCTTAATGTCTGAACTCGCTTGTTCAGTTGATAGATTTTGCCCAATCTGACCACGTTCCACCTTACTGATATGTGCATCAAGCTCTCTGATCTGAGATTCAAACTCAAAGCGCTCTACTTCAGACGCTTCTTTGACTGTCAAAACGGCACGCCATAGACCGCTCAATTCATCCCTACGTCCACCTATAAGGTTTCTTATCTGCGACGAGCTCATAGCGGGGTCGCTCAAGCGTCGAGTAAATTCCTGATTAGGACGAATAAAGGCGAAAAAAATCCAAGCAAACACCAAGGTTAAAACGATGACAGACTTTGTTGCGTCCACACCATAATCTGACCAATACGACGATGTTAAGTGTTCAACATGGTCCCCGAAATAAAGCTTAAGGGATATTGTTCCAACCCAGTAATCTCCCGAATTACCTTCAGACCAAATACTTAGAGGATAACTAACCGTAGAAGTGGGACCAGCAAGCAGGCTTTTACCAATCCGCATAACTTCGGATTCGTTTTTAGAAACGGACCAAAAGAAGTCAGCCTGAGGACGAACATGATATGTAGAATAGTCACTAGAGCTTCGGTCGAAAGGCATCGCACAGGAATACTCGATCGTATTAAGACGTGCCGAAATATATTCCAAATCATTTTGCTTGAGATTTCGCGCTAGTTGCTCACCTTCTCGGACTAGCTTCTGCTTGGCGCAACTCTCAACAAGATGTTGATATGATCTAAATTCACTTATTCCTTTGACTATATATAAAGCTGCCGTAGCGAAGAGAACGACACCAACGCTCTTGAACCAAATTTTGCTTAACAATTTTGATTCAAAAAGTCCTTCTAAGAGCGACAACACGAAAACTCCGTTTTATTAGTAAATTATTATATGTGCGTAACAACACTAACAAATAACTTCGGTCTGCTCTATCCTGAGCGCCGTTAAATAAAAGATAAACTGATATGCTCCGCTCTCAATCCTTG